>JAGMES010000023.1 GCA_023128035.1 Halanaerobiales bacterium
CGTAATCTGATTAATTTCATAATAACTGTTCAATTTCTTTAAGTTAAGTCGAATATCTTCAGAGATAATATGAATCTCAGCTCCACTAGTTAGAAGTGGGAAGATTTCAATTATAGAAGCATCAAAGCCAACTCCAGCGTATTTAGTACCACGATCATCGGAAGTTATTTCGTAATAATGGTTGGCCCAGTTGCATAGATTAATCAAGGATTTATGTTCTACCATAACTCCTTTTGGTTGGCCTGTTGAACCTGAAGTATAGATTACATATGCAAGATCATTTGAGCGATTTGCATTCTCTAAATTTGAGCTATTTAAATCATTTACATTTATGGTATCATCAACAATGATCAGTTCTCTAGCAAATTTAACTTTATAAGCCAGATGATTTTGAGTTAATAAGATCCGGCTGTTCGAGTCTGAAAGCATAAACTCTATTCGGCTCACAGGGTAAGTTGGATCGATTGGTAGATATGCTGCTCCCGATTTCAATATTGCAAAAATCGAAACTATCATTTCTATAGAAGGCTCCATTAAGATTCCAATGATCTCTTCAGGGCCAGCTCCCCTTCCATCCCTCAACCCCCTCGCCACCACATTAGCTCTCTCATTCAACTCCCGATAGCTAATCTTCTCATCCTCAAACACCAGCGCCACCTTATCTGGATACCGTTCAACCACTTCCTCAAAGACCTCATGTATAACCCTATCTTTCGGGTAATCAACAGCAGTATCATTAAACTCATAGAGAATTTGTTCCCTCTCATCACCTGTAATCATCTCAAAGTCAGCAATCTTCTTAACTGGATCTGCAACAATCTCAGTCAGTATATTCACAAAATGCCTAGCCATCCTATCAATTGTTTCACGCTTAAACAACTTCGTACAATACTCAAAATTAAACTGAATTCTATCCTCAAATTCTGACCCAGTTAAAGTTAAATCAAATTTAGATGTCTGATTCTCAAATTTATATGGTGTAAATGTCAGATCACTTAACTGTACAGCTGCTGAATCCAGATTTTGTAGCACAAACATGACATCAAAGAGAGGATTCCTGCTTAAATCCCTTGGCACTAAACCTTTCTCCTCAAGCTTTTCAATCAATATCTCAAATTGATAACCCTGATTTTCAAAGGCTTTAAGAGCATTTTCCTTTACCTCAGAGAAAAATTCCACAAAAGTCTTATCACTTTCAGGAGCATTCCGCATAGCTAAAGTATTAACAAACATTCCAACTATGTTCGCTAAATCTGGATGAGATCTACCTGCAATTGGTGAACCAACAATAATATCTTCCTGACTAGCATACTTAGCTAAAAGCAGATTAAACGCTGCCAATAAAACCATATACAAAGTTCCACCATGATAAGATGCCAATTCATTAACCTGTCTTGCTAGAACATCACCGATGCTAAACGTTACACTATCTCCTGCAAAACTCAAAATTGCTGGCCTTTGATAATCTGTTGGAAGTTGTAAAACAGGAAGTTGTTCACCATCTTTAATAAAGTGATCAAGCCAGTATTTCTCCTGTTTTTTTATTTCATCAGAAATCAAGAATTTATTCTGCCATACAGCAAAGTCCTTATACTGTCTCTTAAGCTCAGGCAATTCTTCACCATCCATAAATTTGATTAAGTCACTGATAAGTATATTCATTGACACTCCATCAGCAATAATATGATGCATATCATATAAAAGATAATTGCGCTCGTTAGTTTCAATTAAAGCTACCCTTAATAAAGGAGCATTCGTTAAATCAAATGGTCTAACAAACCCCTTGACGATTTCCTTTATCTCTTCTGCATCATACTGCAGATCGTCCAATTTAAGCAAAACAATCTCAAATTCCACATCTTCATGGATCACCTGCTTAGGATTACCTTCAATCACCTTAAATGATGTACGCAGAACTTCATGTCTTAAGATTAACTTTTTAAATGCATCTTTCAACCTTGCGATATCAAGATCACCATCAATAATCATAACTCCAGGCATGTTATAACTGATTCCTATTCCCTTAAACTGATTGATGAGGAATATTCTCTTCTGAGCTGATGATAAAGGACATATATTATTTTCAAAAGTCAGATCAATTTCTGAATAAATACTATTTTCTAGCCCACCAATATATTCTGCCAGTTTACTGATAGTTGGATTCTTAAAGATATCTCCTAATAAAATCTCTACACTTAATTTTTTATATATCTTGGAAACTACATTGATTGCTTTTAATGATTGCCCACCCAATTCAAAGAAATTATCATTGATTCCAACCTGCTTAACATCCAGAACATCTGCCCAGATCTCTGCCAATATCTTTTCTATATCATTTCGTGGTGCTGCATATTCTATCTCTGATTTTATCAATGTATCAAATTTTAACAATTCTTTTCGATCAATTTTACCATTAGGTGTCAATGGGATTTTATCTACTTTCACAAAATATGCTGGAACCATATAATCTGGTAGAGTTTTTAAAAGATTTTCTCTTATATTAGATATGACCAGTTCAGAATCAGAAACCAGATATCCGACTAAATATCTATTACCGTTTTTATCTTGATGATCTAAGACAACTGCTTCCTTTATCCATTCATCACTCACTAACTGGCTTTCAATCTCTCCCAATTCAATCCTATATCCACGAATCTTCACCTGATGATCAATTCTACCTAAAAACTCTATATTACCATCAGGACACCATCTGCCTAAATCACCTGTACGATACATCATATCGGTAGTATAAGGATTTTTAGTAAACTTTTCATCAGTTAACTCTGATCTATTCAAATAACCTCTAGCAAGACCATTTCCAGAAAGACATATCTCTCCAAAAACTCCCTGTGGCACCAAATGATCATATTTATCAAGGATATAAACTCGTGTATTAGAAATTGGTTTACCAATGGTCACATTTGAATCAGTATTTACATCCCTACATATAGTTGATACTATACTATTTTCTGTTGGCCCATATTCATTGACCACTTCTAAAGAACTTTTTAAATCTTTACTCTTTTTAACTAATTTTGAGCTGATCTTTTCTCCGCCCAAAATAACAACTTTTAGTGATTTTACATCTCCAACTGTTAAACAATCCAATACACTCGTATATAACGAAGGAACTAAATTTACATGTGTTATCTTTTCAGATTTAATATATTTTTTGATAATCAATGGATCTTTCACTTCTTCATCTTTTGCCAATACAACCCGCGCACCACTTACAAGTGGTCCGAATAGACCTATTACAAAAGCATCAAAACCTATTGAAAATAGCTGTAATGTACTATCTGTATGATCTAAATTATGTTCATCTTTATACCATTGAAGAGTATTGCTAATATTACGATGTTCGATCATAACCCCTTTTGGCTTACCGGTTGTTCCTGAAGTATAGATTATGTATGCCAGATCACTAGGGTTACTTATAGATTCTAGATTAGAACAATCTAAGCTGTAGTTTTTTTCTTCATTAAGGATAATTTTTTTTATATCTAATTGAATATGATCTGTTAACTCTTTCTGGGCCAGCAAAATTTTTGCTCCGCTATCTTCAAACATAAATTCAATTCTTTCCTGAGGATAGGATGAATCTATCAGCAAATAAGCTCCACCAGCTTTTAAAATTGCAAGCATGCCAATTACCAGCTCAAAAGAACGCTTCATCATGATAGCTACAACAGTATTCGACCCAACCCCCTTATTCTGAAGCAGTCTTCCTACCTGATTAACCTTTTCATTTAACTCCCCATAGCTTAAATTCTTATTATCATAAACTAAAGCAGTATAATCAGCATTTTTTTCACTAATCTCTTCAAATAATTTATGCATAGTTATATCTGTTGGATATTTCACTTCCGTATCATTAAAACCATATAAAAATTGCTCTTTTTCTTCATTTGAAATCGTCTGGAACTCTTTGATCTGACCCTCTGGATTCTCTACGACCTCATTGATTAAATTAACAAAATGTCTGGCTATTCTCTTTATCGTTTCTTCTTTAAATAACTTTGTCTTATATTCCAGATCAAAATGTAATCCTTTCTCACTTTCAAAAGCATTAAGGGTAAGATCAAATTTAGCCACTTGATTTCCTATACTATAGTTAGAAAGCTTTAAATCAGGAAAATCAACCCCAGATGTCATCTGATTTTGTAAGGCAAACATTACATCAAACAATGGGTTTCTACTTAAATCCCTAGGGATTAAACCTCTTTCCAAATCTAATCTTTCAACCAACATCTCAAACTGATAATCTTGATTTTCATATGCCATAAGTGCATTTTCTTTAATCTTACCTAAGAAGTCAACAAAGGTCTTATCTTGCTTAGGAGCATTTCTCATTACTAGAATATTTACAAACATACCTATCACAGATTCCAAATCTGGATGAGTTCTACCTGCAATCGGTGAACCTATTATGATATCTTCCTGACTAGAGTATTTAGCTAAAAGAATGTTAAAGACTCCTGATAAGACCATATACAAAGTCGCGCCATTTGAACTCGCTAAATTGTTGAGCTTCTTCGTTAGTTCTTTATCAATTTCGAAATGAATGGCATTACCTTGATAATCCATTAATTTAGGTCTTGGGTAATCTGTTGGTAGATTTAAGACTGGAATTTCTCGATCGTTAAATAAATCTAACCAGTATTCTTCCTGTTTATTGATCAAACCAGACTTTATTAATTCATTTTGCCAGACCGCAAAATCTCTATACTGAATGGGTAATTCAAGTAACTCATATCCCATGTATAGATTTAAAAAGTCTCCAACTATAATCTCCATTGATACACCATCTGAAATAATATGGTGCATATCTACCATCAAAATATGTTTCTCTTCAGTCACCTTCAATAGTTTCACCCGTAATAAGGGGGCACAGCTTAGGTCGAATGGTTGAATAAACTCTCTAACTAATTTTTCCACCTGAGCTTCTGGTATTTCTTGAAATGATATTGCAAAATTTACTGTATCATGAATCTTTTGTACGGGTTCTCCATCTATTGTATAAAAGCTAGTCCTGAGAGTTTCATGTCTTGTGATCAATTGAGCAAAGGCTTGTTCAAATTTTTCTATATCTACTTTTCCCTTAAGGACAAGAACAGATGGTATATTATAATTAATTTTATTGGCCTCCAGTTGGTTAACGATGTACATCCTGCGTTGTGCAGATGACAGAGGGTACTCGGGTCTTTTCTCAACAGGTTCAATAGCTGTAAACTCACTCTTTTGTAATTCGCTTAAATGTTTAGCCAATAGTTCAATGGTTGGTCTTGCAAATACTTCATGGATTGGCACATCCACGTTAAACTCTTTATAAATTCGGACAGAAAGTACTGTAGCTCTTAAAGAATGACCACCCAGTTCAAAAAAATTACTCTTCACTCCAATATTTTCAATCTGTAAAACTTCTTTCCAGATTGCCAACAATCTTTCTTGAGTCATATTTTGCGATGCAACCAACTCCGTTTGTTCTTGCTGAAACTGATCAGGAGCAGGCAAAGAATTCCGATCAAGTTTACCATTAGGAGTAAGTGGCATTTTTTCTAACTTGAAAAAATATGTGGGAATCATATAATCAGGCAATCTTTCTCCCAAATACTCCCGTAAATCTGGATTTGGTACATCTTGATTGCTTAAATAATATGCACAAAGATATTTGTCTCCATCTTCCCTGGTAAGAGCCACCACAGCAGCTTCGCTAATCTCTGGATATTTCAGAAGTTGATTTTCAATCTCGCCTAGTTCAACACGAAAACCGCGGATTTTTATTTGGTTATCAATTCGTCCTAAAAACTCCAGATTCCCCTCAGGTAACCACCGAGCCAGGTCTCCTGTCCGATACATCTTTTCTTCTGGTACAAATAGGTTATTGATAAACTTTTCTTTAGTAAGCTCAGGTTTATTAACATAACCACGAGCCAGCCCCTCCCCACCAATACACAACTCTCCTGGAACCCCAATAGGCGTTATCTGTTGTTCCTCATTAAGAATCCATACTTTGTAATTCATCAAGGGTTTGCCAATAGGTATGGTGGTATATTCTTCTTCTAATTTGCATTCATATAGAGTTGTATTAATGGTCGCTTCTGTGGGTCCATAAATATTAATCAATTTATCAATAGTAAAGCTATTCAACAGTCGTTGATGAAGTTTTTTAGAGAACACTTCACCTGCAAGAATCACATATATAAACTCTAGTCTTTCTTCATCTTCAGCCAGAGCCATTAGACTCTCCATTAATGAAGGTACAGTGTTAAAAACATTGATCTTTTTCGATTTGATCAATTCAAACATCCGTCTAGGATCATTTTTCATCATTTTGGTGACCAAAAACAGTTGGCCCCCAGTAATCAAAGGCAAAAATATTTGCTGAACAGATGGATCAAAGGTATATGGAGCCATTAGTACATGACGCAAACTATCGTCAAAGGGATATGTTTTTTGCAAACCGATCAATTGATTCACAATATTATTATGCTGAATCAACACACCCTTTGGCTCTCCAGTAGAACCAGAAGTATAGATTACATAGGCCAGGTCTGTCCCCTGACTTTCCACTTCTACATAACCGGTTGGCTCCTGATGGAGTTCCAACTGGGTGATGTTGATTACCTCAAGAGGCGGATTCAGATTGCTTGCTGTTCCATCTGTCAAGAGCAGTTTTGCCTTTGAATCATGGAGCATATAACTAATCCGATCTTCTGGCAGATCTGGATCTATCGGTAAATACGCAGCTCCTGCTTTTAATACACCAATTATGCCAATCACCATATCAATAGATATATTGATCATCAGTGCAACAATATCATTTGAGGTAATACCCTTTTTTCGTAAAAACCAGGCTAACTGGTTAGAACGTTCATTTAACTCCCGATAAGTAAGGGTATCATCCTGAAAATGCAGTGCTGGAAACTCTGGTGATCTCTCAACTTGTTCCACAAACAATTCATAAAGTGTTGTGTCCTGAGGATACTCTCCATAAGTATTATTAAAACTTTCCAATTTTTGCTGTTCTTCTAGATCAACTATGGGAATTTTTACAATAGTCAAAGCCAGATTTGTGGTCAGGTCGGTTAAAACGCTTATCAGATTTTTGCAAAATCTCTGAATTATTTCAGCTTCATATTGGTATGAATCATACTCTACCTGTACACTAATACCTGCTTTAGAAATCTTCAAAGTAAAGACTACTGAAAACTGCTCAAGTTCTGAGACTTTGGGTTGAATTTCCTCACAAATTACCGCAATATTGAACAGATTAAGGGAACCGTGTTGATAGTTAATTTGTAGCTTATTATAAATATTTGTAAAATCATAATCACTATGATTTACTGCATCCTGGAAAGTTGCTTTAGTCTGGATAATCATCTCTTTTAAAGTAAGTTCTTTCGTTAAAGCATTTCTACACAAAAGCAGTGACGGCTCATTCTTTTGACCAATAAGATTTGTTGTTCCCACTACAAGATCTTCTAGACCAGTATATTTGTGTAAAGCAATATTCAAAACGCTAAAAAAGATAATGAAGATGTTAAGCTCTGAACCTCTTCCAACCTTTTTGATCTGTTCTACTGCTTCTATTGGTAAGTCAAGTTGGAGTTCTCCTCTTTGGATTTGCCCAATCTTTGGAGCATCACTGATTACTGGTAAAGTAATTTTCGGTATATTCCCCTCCAACTTTTTTAGCCAATATTTTTCAATGATCTTTTTCCGTAATTCCATCAATCTTACCTCCTAAATAGCCACATTTTTAATCACACCAGATCAAGAAAACCAGGAACTGCATTGGCGTGTAACTCCTTCCAGCGTTCATCAGCAGCAATGATTTCTTCTAGCGAATATGGGTTTGGGATGTCGAGTTGCTGACAATGCTTGGCGATCCTGTTTAAACGCTCATAGATTACTTCCCGTGAAGGATCAGTGTTCAAAACCCAGGTCTGAGTAATCAACATCTCAGTAGCCTCTTCTGGGTATAGAAGACTAGTTCCATATATCTCTCCCCATGATTCAGAACTTACCTGTCCTGATGGGTAATAAAAGAAAGGTGCCCAGTCAGCTTCATAAATATCATCTTTGAGTTCACTTAGCAGATCTAAAGTCTTTTGAAAGTCTTCCTCAGTCTCACCGGGGTGGCCTACAACCCAGTAAGTTGTGGTTTTGATTCCTGCTGATGCAAGGCCAGAGATGGCTGCTCTAATTTGCTCTGGAGTAATCTTTTTGTTCATCAGATTCAAAACATTTTCTGAACCACTCTCAATACCCAATCTTGCCCGATAAAGTCCACCATTTCGCCATAATTGGATATTCTCAGGTTTGCATACCATAGGGTCTGCACGTAAATAGCCATCCCAATAAATCTCTCTTTCTCTACTAATAAATTCTGTGGCCAGATCTGAAGCCAATGAATTAAGTAGAGAATCACCCAGCATAAAGAGTTTGCTGTTATATTTTTCAGATAACATACACAGTTCATCAACCACTTGTTTGACAGGCTTTTTCCGATAATTTCCCCAGAGAACCGTCTCTGAACAAAAACTACATTTAAACGGACAACTTCGTGAAGCATAGGATGCTAATTGAGGATACAGATCTACCTCAAGATCAGAAAAATCAGGTAAGCTACTATTATTCAAATCAAGAAATTCATTATTAATATCACTCAGGGTGTATACTTTTTGATCATGAGGGAGTTGGCCCTGCAAATATCGCAAAAAGAGTTGCTCACTTTCTCCAACAAATATTTTATCAATATAAGGAGTTTTTTCTACAAATCTATGAAAATTTTCCGAACCATAAGTGAGATGTCCAGCAAATATTCCTCCTCCAAAAAGAGTTTTGATCTGAGGATAACGTTCCTTTATCAACTTAAAAGCAAACAAAGATGGACCAAATGTGCTATTATAAACCGACAGACCAAAGATACTCGGTTGATAAGAGTCTATAAGTTCAAGCAAATACTCTTCAAGTTTTACATAAAAGTCAGCTACTAGATTATTCAATATCTTAACGTCTTGGATACTAATTTTTGTGAAGAAATTTTTCTCAATGAGAATCTGAACCAATTCAAAAAGTGTAGTTTCATCAGTCGAATTAATATAAGTGACCATGTGGTTCATCAAAACATCATACCCAATCATATGTAAATTACCTATTTTGTTCTGATCAACCATCTGCCGCAGTTTCTGCAAATACATATAATTAGTCTCACAAAGCACAGAATTATGATTAAGATCGAGTGCTTTCACATTATACCCATGATGCTGCAAATATCCCTTCAAGCAGGAAATGCCCAAGGGTGGGTTTAGTGGAGCCCAGAAAGGTAATAACATTAACAGAATCTTTTCTTGTTTTGAATTATCCATTATATCTCCTCCAAAATGATAAATCTTTTTTCATTAATCTAACAATACATTTAATCTTTGTAAAAGAGGCTCATCTTCCTGGTTTAGTGTCTTCTCCCAGTCTTTTTTACAATCACAGTCCAGACCCGAAAGGGCTTGTACGTCTAAAGTTTTATTGTATTTACATAAAGCATTTATAACCTTATCACTACATTTCTCACAATTATATGGTACTTTGGTTGGCGACGGATAGAATTGAAACAATCCAACTATCAGTTTTCCCAAATGAGCTGTTCGTTGGACAACCTCCAAGATACTCCATAGCCAGGCTGTTTGGTAGCTATTGCGTTGGGCTAAATAATTCACCAGGGTATAATCTTGAATAGTACAAGTCTCTAAAGAAACAGTTGTGCTGCCAACACTGAAAGCATGATGAATGGTTTCGATCACCTGGTCAATGCTCTCTTTTTCCATTAAAAATGGTGGCTTAAGCATAACATAAGTCCGTAAATGAAAATCTTTGATGATCAACTTCGCTGCACGATTGTATTGCTGGAGCGAAAAACCTTTATTAATACACAGGTAACGCAAAAAGTCATCCTTCATCTCCAGACCAATGGCAATCTCCACATATTTATCTGGAAGACAGGTTTTTAATTCCTGAATCTTTTCCTCATCAACAAATTCGGGGCGTGTTTCTAAAACCACCATTTTGACATCAGGGTTTTGATTAATAATCTTGTAAATACCGATTCTCGCTTCAGCCTGAATCTCATTGTCATTAAAGAAAGAACCGTTATTATACAGATTAAGTAGTGGATGTGTTTTTAAATTAATATTGGCAAATTCCTTTTCAAACTGTTCCAGGTAATTTTCAACTGATAGTGGTTTCTCTGTTCTAGTCTGTTTAGCCAGATGACCACACATAGTGCATCCATGTCCACTTTTCCGAGCCCACTCACAACCATTGGACATCAAATACATCACAGCCCGCTTATAATTCACCCCCTGAAAATTCTCTTCCCGAGTTTCTGTAGAAGTTGCCACCAGTGAATTATTAAACTGTTCTGAGACAATTTGCTCATGAATCTTTCCCATTAGTTCTGATATTATCTTAAAATAGTGAGAATTCTTTAACGGTCCTTGTGTATTCAATGTTTCTAATTGTTCTAAGCTATGTGTAATTTCCATATGATCCCCTCACAATTTATACTCAATTTGATCTTTTTCATCCATACATTCAATTCAGGTATGTTGAGGGAGCCAGAAACAACTATGCTCTCTCAACACACCTAAGGTTACCTAAAAGTCAAAATCAAGAAGCAAATCTTCTATCTGTTCACCACTATTATCAATTGTTTGCTGTAAATCAATCTCATCAATTTTTTGTAGTGGATCTTTTAAAATTAGCTCCAACAATGTTAAGAACTCTTCTTTCATCAAATCAATTGTAGCTTCCTCGAATAAATTAATGTTATAAACAAATTCACAATCAAGGGTGTTCGTTCTTTCAATAACTTGGAATACGATATCAAACTTGGAGATTTGATTTTCATATCTATAGTGCCTAAGAGTTAATTCTTCCATCTCAATCCCTTTTGTTTCAATATTTTGTAGAATTAGCATGGTGTCAAAGAGCGGATTTCTATTTGAGTTTCGTTTTATATTTAATTTTTCCACTAATTCATCAAACTGATAATCCTGATTCTTATATCCTGCTAAAGCATTGTGCCGAACTTCTTGTAAAAAGGCCAGGAATGTTTTATCACCTTCAGGATGATTCAGCATTGCTAATGTATTGACAAACATTCCAATTACATTCTCTAGATCAGAATGAGGTCTTCCTGCAATCGGTGAGCCGACAATAATCTCTGTTTGTCCAGTATATTTATGTAGTAATACATTGTAAGCTGCCAATAATACCATATAGAGCGAAGCATTATTCTCTCTGGCCAAATTATTCAGTTTTGCGGTAACTTCTTTGTCAATAGTAAAATAAATACTCTTGCCTGTAAAGTCTGGGATAAGGGGTCTTGCAAAATCTGTCGACAGATTCAAAACTGAGATTTCCCCATAAAATCTGTTCAGCCAGTATTCTTCCTGGGATTTAAAAGCATGAGTTTCTCTCATCTGTTGCTGCCATTCTGAATAATCCTTATACTGAATTCTTAATTCTGGTAAACTAGCACCTGCATACAACAGAGAAACTTCTCTGGTCAGAAGTGCTACAGATACCCCGTCAGTAATGATATGGTGCATATCAACTAATAAAATATGGCGTTGTGGTGCTAACTTGATTAAGCCAATTCTAAACAAGGGTGCTGTGCTCAAATCAAATGGCTGAATAAACTGATTAATTACCATATCTACAGACTCTTCAGCCACTTCCATATACTCAATTGCTACTCCATTCACTTGTTCAATCTTTTGCATTGGCATACCATCAATGGTGATGAAACATGTTCTCAAAGATTCATGGCGCTGAACCAAGTCTCCAAAGGCTTTTTCCAAACGTTTATAGTCAAGTTCACCTTTCAATAACATTACATTAGGTACATTATAACTTACACTGTGTGGATCAAGAGAATGGACAAAATACATTCTCTTTTGTGCAGAAGATAATGGGTAATACTCCTTTTCTTCTGCTTTAGCAATATCAGCATACATATTCTCAATAGCCATATTTTGCAGGTAATTAGCTGTTCCAGCAATCGTTGGGTTTGTAAACATTTCCGCAATCGGTAATTCTGCATTTAATTCTTTATGAATTTTGGCTACCACCATGGTCGCCTTTAAAGAGTGACCACCTAGATCAAAGAAATTATCATGAATCCCGATTGGTTCTTTTTTACCCAGAACTGCTTGCCAGATTTCCACTAGTTTTTCTTCTAATTTATTCCCTGGTGGTGTATAATCTAACTTTGTACTAACTTTTCCTTCAGGTTTTGGTAGTGCTTTCCGATCAGTTTTCCCATTGTGATTTAACGGTATTTTGTCTAATTTGATAAAGTATGTTGGAATCATATAAGCTGGTAGACTTTCGGCTAAATTATTCACCAATTCATCAGTATCCATCTCCATATCTGCCACATAATAGGCACATAAGACCTTGTCTCTATTTTCCAAGGTCCGATCAACAACCACCACATCTTTCATTTGAGAATCTTTACGTAAGTAAGTCTCAATCTCTCCTAATTCAATGCGAAAGCCTCGAATTTTAACCTGATAATCGATTCTGCCAAAGAATTCAATAATCCCATCAGCACGCCATCTACCAAGGTCTCCTGTTTTATACATTCTTACCTTTTCATTTTTTCTGAATGGATCAATCATAAAGACCTGATTGGTTTTAGTTGGATCATTCCAATAACCTCGACCGACACCGATTCCCGAAACACATATCTCTCCCTTAACCCCGATTGGACAAAGTTGCATATTTTTATCCACAATATAGATTCTTAGGTTTTGTAGAGTTTTCCCGATAGGGATAGCCCCACTCTCAGGTACAAAATCCATAATATGGTGGGTTATATCATCAGAAGCCTCGGTTGGCCCATACGCATTAACCACCTTAATCGCATACTTATCAAACCAACGCTTAACCAGATCATGCTTGACTTCTTCACCTGTGACTAAAAGATATTGTAAATCTGGGAACTGGCGTGGCTGCATATCTAACGAATCCAGCATCACCGCCAGATATGATGGTACTACTTCCAAAATGGTAATTCGATCTCTAATAACCTGTTCCATAAAATTATCAATCTGTAATGTTAGATCATTATCATAAATTTTAGTGGTTCCTCCAACCAATAAGGCAACGAAGAATTGCCAGACAGAGATATCAAAACAGTGGGAAGCGTTTTGAGCAATGATACTCTTTTCATTTAATTGTAAATCATTAATCTTTGCATACATGTGGTTAAGCATTCCCAAATGTTCAACCATCGCTCCCTTGGGATTACCTGTCGACCCAGAGGTGTAGATAACATATGCCAAATCTCCAGGATTAGGTCTGCGCTCTGGGCTAGCATAAGAATACTGAGCTAATACATCACTGCCATGCTGGTATTTACGTTTTTTAACTTGTTTAAAATGTGGATTTTGATGGTCTATTTTATAAATTAGATCATATCTATATCTGGTTAATTCGTTTTCGATTGTATAAATTTTTTTAGAAAACTCAACCTCTGCAATCTCAGGCCATTCAATCGATAAATCAGTAAAGTAATCTTTGGATATAAATAGCTCATCAAAGTTAGAAGTAGAATGATACTCAGGCCGCTGGCATTTAAAATCAAGTACAGATTGTTTAAACTCTTCTTTCAGATCTTGATCTCGTATGTCACCAATAAAGATAATACCCTGATTATTAAGCCGTTGGATCGCCTTTCTCAAGACATCCTTTAAGTAATTATGGCCGAGAAAATATTGAATAACACTGTTAATGATAATAATATCAAACTGTTCTGTAATCTGGTCAATTTCGTCTGCACTCATACAGGTAAGTACAATATTATCAAGCTTCTCTTTAGCTACCCGCTGGCGATTCTTTTCAATCATTATACTCGATAAGTCAGTTCCATAATACAGATCTACCTGAGGTGCAACTGCATACATAGTGATTCCAGACGCACAACCAATCTCTAAAACCCGTGATTTATTATTCAAATAAGGTTTCAGTTTAAAAAGACTATTATCTGCATATTCTCGCATCTCTACTTCAGAGAATTGCTGACCAGTATAACTGTTAACCCAACCTGCTCCCTCAATTTCTGTATCAGATTGTTTACCAATATAATTCCACATATCTTTCCCATATTTTAATGCATCTTTTTCCATATCTGCAATGGAATCAATGTCAGGTGTATCCAGACATAAGTAACCAGAAAAATTCTCACATTCCCATTGAAGATTATTTAACACCTGCACCAACTGTTTTTCAGAGATCATCACCGATAATTGAGAGTCTTTCACAATCTGTTCAATCCGTTTCTGTGGATATGCTGGATCTAGTGGAACATAAGCAACACCAGCTTTCATCACACCCAGGATGGCGATAGCCATATGATGTGACCGCTTCATATAGATTCCCACCAGTGAATCAGGGCCAAGATTATATTGGGAGATCAAGTAATTGGCAAACTGATTTGCCCTCTGATCCAATTCCGCATAGGTTAACTGTTGATCTGCAAACTTAATTGCGATCTGCGTACTACATTCTTGCACCTGGCTTGCGAACAACTCTAGAATCGTCTTCTCCCCAAACTCCCATTCTGTATTGTTAAATTCTTCAATAATCTCAACCTTTTCTGATTCAGATAAGATATCAATCTCACCTAATTGAATATTAACATTCTGCACCACAGCCTGTACAATATTGATGAAATGTATTGCCATCCTTTGAACAGTGGCTTCTTTGAATAAGTTAGTACAATAAACAATACTACCTTTGAGACAATGGTTAGCCTCCATTAGATTAAATTCCAGATCAAATCTTGCCGCTTTAGTCGCAAATGGATATGGAGATAGCTTTAGATTATCAATATCTGTTTCTGCCTGGTTATAGTGTAAATCAAAGACAGTATCGAACAAAGGATTACGACCTAGATTTCTCTTCAAATCCAACCTTTCGACCAGATCTTCAAATTGATAATCCTGATTTGCATATGCTTGTAGCGCATTTTCCTTCACTTCACTTAAGAATGCAGCAAATATCTTACTACTCTTAGGATAATTCCGCATTGCCAGAGGATTAACAAACATACCCACAACATTTTCTAAATCATCATGGTTTCTGCCAGATACAGATGAACCAACAACAATATCGGTTTGACCTGAGTATTTAGCCAGTAAGGTATTGTAAATCGCCAATAAGAGCATATACATGGTTACACCTGTCTGTTGAACTAACTTATGCAAACCTCTAGTTAGCTCACTATTCAAGACAAAATTAATCGCTTTTCCCTCAAAACTCTGTATTATTGGACGTGGATAGTCTGTTGGAAGATTCAATTCTGGAATCTCCTGAGCAAATTGTTCTAACCAGAAGTTCTCCTGTTTTTGAATCTCTTCACTATCCAATATCTTTTGCTGCCAAAAAGCATAATCTTTGTACTGAATCTTTAGTTTTGGCAAATCATTTCCAGCATATAGCTGAGTAAAATCCCGAGCAATAATTTCTGTTGAAGTTCCATCAGAGATAATATGATGGATATCTACAATGAGAATATGTTTCTCATCAGCAACTTTGATCAAACCAGCTCTCCATAGAGGTGCTTGACTTAAATCAAAAGGCTTAATAAATTTAGAAATTACCCTAGCAACACTCTCTTCACTAGCCTCATACTCCTTCAAATAGACATCGATCTTTGAATGAATAATTTGTACCGGAATCTCATTGACTGTAGTAAAGCAATTCCGAAAAGCCTCATGACGATTGACAAGGTTCTGGAGAACACTTGTAAGCCGTTCTTTATCCACTATCCCTTCCAGAAGCAACACAGTTGGCATATTATAATGGGTACTATCTGGGTCAAACTGTTGTAAGAAATACATCCTCTTCTGAGCAGAAGAGAGCGGATAATGCTCCCTTTCTTCAATCTTTTGGATAGAAGAATAGATATTTTTAGTGGCAGATTGAATATATTTTGCTAACTCTGCAATAGTTTTGGTCTTAAAAATAATCAATAACGGGATTTTTACATTCAACTCTTTATGGATTTTTGCAATCAGAGCTGTAGCCCGTAAAGAATGACCACCAAGTTCAAAGAAATTTTCCGTAATTCCAATAGGGCGTTGTATTCCTAAAACCTGCTGCCAGATTTGGACTAATTTTTCTTCCACCATACTCCTGGGAGCTACATATTCTGGTAGATCACTGATAATCAGATCTAGATCTACTAAAGAATTCCGATCAATCTTACCATTTGCCGTTAGAGGCAGTTGATCTAATTGCACAAAATACGCAGGTATCATATACTCGGGAAGCTTTTCTTCTAAATACTCCCTCAGTATCGACCCATGTAACTTCTTCTCGGCGACATAATAGGAAAAAAGTGCCTTTTCACCTTTTTCATCATCTTTCGCTACTACTACCACGGCTTTAATCTTAGGATGTGTACTCAGTTGATGTTCAATGTCACCTGGTTCAATTCTAAAACCTCGAATCTTCACCTGATAGTCTGCTCGGCCGATAAATTCAATATTTCCATCTCTCCGCCATCTGGCCACATCACCAGTTCGATATATCTTTTCACCAAGAATGAAGGGGTTTGACAGGAAACGATCGCCAGTTAACTTTGGCTGATTGTAATATTCTCTAGCAATCCCTGCCCCACCGATGTAAAGTTCACCACTAACTCCAATGGGAACAGGTCTCTTGTTTTTGTCCAAAATGTAGACAAAAGTATTATCAATTGGTTTCCCAATCAAGACAGTTTCATCATCTTCTGCTAAATCCCGAACCTGAAACATAATCGAGGTTACCGTAGTCTCTGTAGGACCATATTCATTATAAAAATCACATCGCTGCTGCCACTTGCGGACTAATGCGCCTAGGCAAAGATCTCCACCTGAAACCATTCTGCGAAAATGATAGCCCTCTTTAGGAGTAATAGTCTGTAAAAATGAAGGTATACTGTGAATGTGAGTAACTTCATGTTTTATCACATAGTCCTCAAACTTTTTGCCATCTAACAAAATGTCTTTTGCAATCAGAACCAGTGCTGCTCCACTTGCCAAGCTGATAAAGATTTGTTCAACTGAAGCATCAAAGGTTATGGACGAGAACTGTAACACCCGATCGGTCTCATTCATCCCAAATCTCTTCTGCTGAGAATAGACCAGATTTACTACTGAACGATGCTCAATCATTACCCCTTTAGGCATTCCAGTTGTACCAGAGGTATAAATAATATAGGCCAGAGAAGTGGTATTAACCTTTATGGCTAAATTTGCATAATCTGTCCCATAATGATCTAATTGATCTACTAGGATACATGTCTTGACAAATGTACATTTTCCAGCAAACTGTGTTTGTGTAAGTAAGGTCTCAACCTTACAATCATCTATCATAAATTTTAAACGTTCAATGGGATATTTTGCATCCAGAGGTAAATATCCAGCACCCGCTTTTAAAATTGCAAACATACCAACAATCATTTCCAGCGAAGGCTCCACCATCAGGCCAACAAAAGAATCTGGTTTTACACCTTGCGCCACCAGGGTTCTGGCCAATTGATTGGCCCGTTTATTGAGTTCATCATAGGTCAGTTGAGTATCTTCAAAGACCACTGCTGGAAAATCAGGAGTTCTTGCCACTTGTTCCTCAAAGAGTCTGGTCAATGTCATATTCTCAGGATAAGTACTGGTGGTAGCGTTAAACTCATATAATATGCAATCTCTTTCTTCGTCTGACAATAGTTTAACTTCACCTAACTTAACATCTGGATTAATGATCACATGATTTAAAATGTTGACCAGATGATCGGCAAAACTTTGCATTGTTTCTGATTTAAATAGGCTAGTATTATACTCCAGATTGAAATTAATCTCTTCCCCCACCTCTGAGGCATAAAGGGTAAAATCAAAATCTGCAAGTGTATTCTCAGACTCATATGGGAAGATTCTCAACCCATCTAAATCAATATCTATCTTACCGATATCAGTATTTTCCAGAACGAACATAACATCAAATAAAGGGTTTCGATTAATTTCTCTTTGAATATCAAGCTTCTCGACTAATTTTTCAAATGGATAATCCTGGTTCTCATAAGCCTTCAGTGCATATTCCCGCACTTCATTCAAGAATTGCCGGAATGTTTTATCAGCATCTGGATTACTTTTGAGTGCCAGAGTATTGACAAAAATTCCGATGGTTCTTTCCAGATCTGGATGAGGTCTACCAGCAATTGGTGTCCCCACAATAATGATTTCCTGAGACGTATATCTATACAAAAGGGTTTTGAATGCAGCCAGAAGTACCATGTATAATGTGGCAGATTCTTTTTTCGCCAAAAGCTTTAGACTGGTGGCAATGTTTTTATCCACTTTAAAATGCACATTTTTGCCTTCTAAGGATTGGACCATAGGTCTTGGGAAATCAATCGGCATGGCCAAAAGTGGAATTTCTCCTTTGAGTGTCTCCAACCAATACTTTTCCTGCTTCTTAAGCTTACCTTGAGTAATCAAACCCTGCTGCCAGATTGCATAATCCTTGTATTGGATTTTTACAGGTGGAATTTCCTCACCTGCGTACAATCTAGCAAATTCTTCGATCAAAATACCTGTAGACACACCATCTGTGATAATATGGTGCATGTCAAGCATCAGGATATGTCTATCAGTTAGTTCTTTGAGTAAAGCTACCCTAATTAAAGGTGCCTGGCTCAGATCAAATGGTTTGGCAAATTCCTTTATCTTTTGCTCGATCTCATCACTCTGAACCTCAAGTAAGTCAATATGTAAATCTAGATGGGGGTGAATTTTTTGAACAGGTGTCCCATCTACCATCTCAAACCATGTGCGTAAAGCATCATGACGATTTACTAAACTATTAAAGGTCTGTTCAAACCGTTTAAGATCAAGTTTACCTTCAATTACCATAACAGATGTCAGATTATAATTAAGTCTCTCTTTTTCCATCTGGTTTAAGATATACATCCGATTTTGGGCAGAAGACAGACGATAAAACTCACTTGATTCCACCTCTTCAATCCCAGCATACATCACCTTCTCAGCATTTTGAAGATGCTCTGCCAATTGAGAGAGGGAAGGTTTGTCGAAAAATTCCGAAAGGGTCACATTCACAGCAAACTCTTTATAAATTCTGGCTATTAAATCAATTGCCTTTAGAGAATTGCCACCTAGATCAAAAAAATTATCATTGACCCCAATCTGCTCTACTTTCAAAAGTGTCCTAAACAAGTTGTGTAATTTTATCTCAATTTCATTGCCTGGCGCCACATATTCTTGATGAATTGTAGTCTGTGGAGCAACTTTTTCCACAGGTATTTCCAATAATGATTTGGCTGTAAAATCTTTTTTCATGAATTGCTTCATTTTTGCATAAGAACTCTGGTTTGGTAATCCTTTGTCCTTTTTATCGTATATCGACATTTTAATCGCCTCCTAGTAACGGTAAAACACAATTCAACAGACATTATTCTGAAACTCAATATATTCAACAGTTTCAGCTGTCTTTTCCCAATTTGTTCTTAAAAGAAACTCTTTTATCTGTAAATTTTTCGCAGTTGGGTAATATCGAGTAACCAATGTACTTAACTGTTGTTTTCGACCATACTCTTGAAAATATTTAATAATCCTATCTTCTACCCGTCTGCCAAGTACTCTGCAACTGAGTAAGAAAGTTTCCAAAAATAGAGTATGATTCTCTTCAATGGTAATCACCACTCCTACCAATCCATAGTCACCAAAGCGATCAGTAACTTCAATCGCCCAACAGTTTACACCGTCTTTTTCCTGGAGTTTGGATAGATCAGCTTCACTTCTACGAATAGTGCTAAGATTAAATTGATTGGTTCGCATCGTCAGTTGTGACATCCTACTAAGTTGATCTGGAGTAACCAGATGAATCTGAACCTGCAAATCAAGGGTTTGGATAAAATCCTCCAAAGAACCACATTGCTGTTGGACAACCTGCCGTGCTTTCTCACTTCGATACATCTGATTCCGTTTCTGATCCTCAACAGTAACATGCACTCTATCAAATTCCCAAGTATGAGCTAAGAACAGTGGAATCTCCTCAGCATCTGGCAACTGCATTGTTAATACCTCAGGACAATTTGCCATCACTTCCGCACATTCTACTGGACTATCATCAATAAAGATAAAACTATCAATACCCAAATTCAATTCTGCAGCCAATTCACATAAATTCTGCGACTTAGCATTCCAATTTATTCGCCAGCTGATAAAATTCTCTTTTTTAAGAATCATCTGAGGATTTTTTTCAAAAACCTCTAAAACATCAGTTTCATTATTTTTGCTACACAGACATAGCAACAATCCCTCATTATATTTTTGCAACATAAATTGTTGTAATTCAGCATAAGGTTCCTCCATTTGAATCCCATTTACTCCATCTTCACCACAGATTCCCTTCCACAATGTATTATCACAATCTAGAACAATCACCTTATACTTTTGATTATTTAAAGAAAATATCTTTCGAGTAATCCATTGACCCATGGCTGCATAAAATTCATCAGAAAATGGTATATGGCCTTCGCGATCTTTGATCCAATCAAAAATCTCCTCTATGCCATATAAATCTTGTAAGACCCGAAAATCGATCAAATGAAGATTGCTGATCTTAGAGACTGCTTCTTGCCAACGTTGATTTAGATCACGTAAACAGCTCATGACTTGGGATGAATATTCCAGGTGTTCAGAGACTGGGAAGATACCAGCAAAATAAATAGCTGTTTTCTCTTTTGTCGAGATAATTTGGATCAATTCTGCAAAAACATTTTTTAACTTTGCACATTTTTCTAAATCAGAACCATAATCATTTCGAATAAAATCTTCAAACCGAACCAGTAAAAGATTCACTCCCTGGTTTCTGGAAATGATACTGCTGGGATCTAACAACTCCTGAAAAACTTGATGATAGGGAGAGAATTTGATGTCAAGATTGAGATTGACCTGTTTTCCCCACCAGCTAATATATGGTTTAATTGGTTCTGCAACAAAGGTGGCAGCAACCGCTACTTGGATAAGTTTTTCCTGTGGCTGACAGTGACCAGTTCTCTTTTCTATTAATTCTTCTTTCTCCTCTGCAGAAAAGATTTGGATTGCTGTTAAGCTTTGTGCAGGATTTGTAATACATTCTGTCACCAATTTTTTAAATTTTTCAATCAGTTGGTACATTGTTTCTTCCTTAAATAACTCAGTATCATACTGTAAATAACAGTTCATCTCACCAGCATGATTCAGGTGCATATCCAGTTTTAAATCCAAAGTGGTAGTATCTTTTTGCATCAGATATTCGGTAAACTTTAAACCTGCAACTTCCAGTTTTACATCCATCTCGATCTGATTATGGAAAATCAACATAGTATCAAAAAGTAGGTTTCGTGAATGATCAGTAGGCAGATCTAAATCTTCGACGATCTTCTCAAAGGGATAGTCTTGATTAGCATAAGCTGCAACCACACTCTCCCGAATTGAATCTAAAAATTCCGAAAATATACTATTTTCGTCCACTTTGACCTTAATAGGCAAAAAGTTTGCAAACATGCCAATCACATTATATAGATCAATATGTTTTCTGCCTGCAACTAAAGACCCGATCACCAGTTCTTGCTGGTCAGTATATTTATTAAGCAAAAGACTGTATAGAGCCAACAGTAAAGTATTTAATGTTACATCCTTTTCTTTGGCAAATTTATCCAGTTGGCTGGTGATCTCTGCCGATAATGTAAATGGTAGAACCTCACCAACATAACTACGCCGCTTGGGTCGTTCATAGTCTAAAGGCATTTCCAGGACAGGTATATCCCCTTTCTGTGTCTCCTGCCAATACTCAGCTTGCTTTTGACACTCTGCTGATTCAAAAAACTTGTTTTGCCATTCAGAGAAATCTTTATACTGAATCTGCAGATCTGAAAGTTCTTCACCATTATATAACCTGGCAAACTCTTTCATGAGAATCCCTTTTGAGACCCCGTCAGAGATAATATGATGCATATCTACAGCCAATATATGTTTCTCTTCATTTACCTGAATTAACCCAGCCCAGATAAGAGGTGGTCTTTTCATATCGAATGGTTTTACAAGACTTGGAACAACCATCTCTACATTTTCTTCATCGACTTCCAGATATTCTAGCTTAAAATCAACATCATCAAAAATCTTTTGTTTTATCTCTCCATCAACCATCACAAAACTAGTCCGAAAAGCTTCATGTCTTCCAATTAGAGTTTTAAAGGCTGTCTCAAAACGTCCCTGATCAATCTTTCCATCTATCTGAATAACAAAGGAAGTATTGTAATGGGTGCTCTGATCTGCTAATTGATGTAGTATATACATTCTCTTTTGAGCAGAAGAAACTGAGTAGAACTCTTTCTCCTCAGCTTTCTCGATGGCTGCAAAGGATGTTGGGCTTTCCGCCTGGATATACCTGGCCAGAATTTCAATACTTGGATTTTTCAAGATTTTAGCCAAAGGTACATTGACATTATACTCCTGATAGATTAAAGAGATTAGCTTCATGGCATTAAGGGAATGGCCACCGATATCAAAAAATCTAGCATCCATACTGATCTCATCAATCTCTAAAACCTCTGACCAGATTTTAGCTAATTTAGCTTCAACATCATTTCGTGGTGGGATATAGTTGGCCCGACTTATTATATCTGACTCTGGCAGTAAGTTTTGATCAACCTTACCATTTAAATTCAATGGTAAATGATCTAATAATATAAAGTGTTGTGGGAGCATATAGTCAGGCAACTTCTGTGCCAGATAATCACGAAAAATACTTACTTTAGTATCAACATCTCCATTTGACACAATATAAGCAACCAGGACATTATTCCGTTCTTTGATCTCACGATTAAGTACATAAGCAGTTTTGACCAGTTGATGGCTCAAAAGAAGATTCTCAATCTCAGATAATTCTACTCGAATCCCTCTAATCTTGATTTGACGATCTGCTCTACCAATGAACTCAATATTTCCATCCAGAAGTAATCTTCCCAGATCACCAGTACGATAGATCAGGTCATTAGGGTCCTGATTGAATGGATTCGGGATAAATTTTTGCTCAGTCAATTTTGGATTATTAAAATATCCATAGGTTCGAAAAGGAGTACGAATATAGATAAATCCTACTTTTCCTGGCCCACAGATCTCCATATCTTCATTAAGAATAATTGCCTTTGCTCCTTTGATTGGTTTACCAATAGGGATATTGCTTTTCTCCACATCTTCAACGCTTATCCGATAAAATAGCTTGAACAGAGTTGTTTCAGTTGGCCCATATGCATTAACTAGTTGAATACGATCTGCAAAAATATTGTACCAGTTTTGCAGTTCTTTCGGGATCACCCGTTCACCAGCCAGCAGAACATATTTGAGTTTTGAAAAACTTTCACTGTGCAAAGTAGGAGAATTAAATAAGGTGAATAAACTAGGTGTACAATGTATCAGATTCACTCCACTCTGCTCAATCCAATTAATCAATCTAGCTGAATCCAAAATTGTTTCTTTACTATTTGGAACACACACAGTTCCACCAATACATAAAGGAATAAAGATATCTCGCAAGAACGGGTCATGACATGGTGAGGTTAACTGACTCACCTTAGTAGTTTCGGTTAGCTCAAATTCATCAATCTCCCAATGGATAAAGTGATGTAGTCCCTTGTTATTACCCAAAATAGCTTTTGGAACACCAGTAGTTCCAGAAGTAAAATAAATATAGATTTTATCAGCAGGTGTGTATCCAAGATGTCCTATCTCCTGATACCAATCAGGATTAGCCAGATAAAAATCTTCATCTATACAGACCTGCTGTAAATTGTTCTCTGCAGTTAACTCTCTCGCCTGTAGCCAGGTCTCCTGGTCAGTAAAAATATATCTACACTCAGCAGTAGAGATCATCACTTGAGTTCTCTTTAGAGGGTAGTTCGGCTCTAAGGGGACAAAGATACACCTTGCTTTGAGAATCCCGATAATCAGTGTAATCAGTTCCACCTTATCTACTACAAAGATGCCTATTGAAGATTCCTGTGAAATTCCTTGTGCTAAAATCCAGTTTGCGATATAATTGCTTCTTTGAGCCAGTTCTCCATAACAAATTTTTTTATCTTTATAGTCTATAGCAACTTTGTCAGGGTAGTTTTCAAAAATATAGTTTAGCTTGGCCTGCAAAGTTTTACTTCTATCCATTTCTTAAACCTCCTAATACTCATAATCTAAATCATCATTAAAACTATCCAAAAGGTTTGCAGTTGCTTTTGCAGAAATCAATTCTATCTCAGCCAAATTAAACTGTGGATTATCAATAATTCTCCTCAAGATATCCAAATAGTCTTGATAAAAGGTCTCCATTGTTTTAGCTTTGAACAACTTAGTCGAATACTCCAATCGGAAATTAATCTGCTGATCAACTTCACTGGCAGACAGACTTAGATCAAACTTAACTGCATTTCTCTCATACTCATAGTCATAAATTTTTAGATTACTGATGTTTTTTTGGATCTGAGATAACTCATGTAAATTACCCATATTCTGTAGCATAAATATTGTGTCAAACAACGGATTTCGACTCTGATCCTTTTTGATCTTCACTTGTTCAACCAGGTCTTCAAATTGATAATTCTGATTATTAAAAGCATTCAATGAGTTTTTCCTTACTTCTGCCAAAAATTCTTGAAATGTTTGAGATTTTTCTAATTTGTTTTTAATAGCAATAGTGTTAATAAATACACCAACAATGCCCTGAAGATTTACATGAGATCTTCCAGCAATAGGAACCCCTGCAACTATAACTGAATTTCCACTATATTTATACAGTAGCAGATTGTGAGCTGCCAATAAAATCATAAATAAAGTAGCATTGTGTTCTTTTGCAACTTGATTTAACTTCTCGGTCATCTCACCCTCTACTGAAAACTTTATTACAGAACCTGCGTAGCTTAGCACCTTTGGACGAGAAAAATCAGTAGGTAGATCCAGAACCGGAATTTCATCTAAAAACTGATCTAACCAGTATTGTTTTTGCCTTTGTAATTCTTCACTTTCTTGCATTTTTTGCTGCCAAATGGTATATTCTTTATACTGAGCCTTTAATTGCGGTAATTTCAGGGTATTTTTACTTTTATATAACTCCAACAACTCATTAATAATAATTTGCATAGATACACCATCTGAAATAATATGATGCATATCCAGCATAAAAAGATGTTTCGACTCAGCCAACTTAACCACTTCAGCTCGCAGTAATGGAGTTTGTATTAAATCAAATGGACGAATAAATGCCTGTACTTTCGCGTCAACTTCTGATTCATTAACTTGACTATAGGCCAGACTAAAGTTTACCATAGCATGAATCTTTTGCTTAGGGTTTCCCTGAATCATCAGAAAACTAGTTCTTAGAGATTCATGTCGCTCAATAAGAATCTTTAACCCCTTGGTCAATAATTCTACCTCTAATTCACCCTCCAAAACCAAAATGGCTGGCATATTATAAGTTAAACTTTGTGGATTTGACTGATGAGCAATATACATCCGCTTTTGAGCAGAAGATAATGGATAATAATCCTGTTCTTCTACTGGTTCGATAGGGGCATAGTGACTTTTCCTTGCAGCCATCACATACTCAGCCATCATTTTAACTGTTGGTCTTTTAAAGACCTCTGTAAGAGGCATTTTGATATTCAATTCTTGATGAACCTTAGAAAGAAGTGTCATCGCCTTCAAGGAATGACCACCTAGTTCAAAAAAGTTTTCCCCAGTTCCAAACACTTCTTTGATTGCTAAAACTTCTTTCCAAATTTTTAGTAATATCTCTTCAGTCCTATTTTCTGGTGCCTGATAGGTTTTTCCTATAAAAGCAACGGTATCTGCTTCACGTAACCATTGGCGATCTATCTTGCCATTTTTAGTTAAAGGCAATTGCTTTAAATTCGTAAAATAAACAGGAATCATATATTCTGGTAATTGCCGTGTTAGGAACTTTCTAATCTCTGAAGTTGTTAACTCTCTTTCTACGACAATAAAGGCTGATAAATACTTATCTCCATTATCATCTTCTTTTATAACAACTGCTGCTTCATATATATCTGGATATTTTTGCAACTGACTTTCGATTTCGCCAATCTCGATTCTGAACCCTCTTACTTTAACCTGATGATCCTTCCGACCCAGGAATTCTATATCTCCAGTAGGTGTCCAGCGGGCTAAATCTCCTGTTCGATACATCTTCTCTTCTGGCTTAAAAGGGTTAAGAATAAATTTTTCTACGGTTAACTGAGGTCGATTTATATAGCCTCTACCCACATTGGCACCGCTGATACATAATTCTCCAGGTACACCAATAGGCATTAACTCCATATCTTCACTCAAAATATAAATACCTGTATTAGAGATTGGCTTACCAATCGGTGGAATAATCGGATAACTACTTCCAGGTTCCAGAGTAAAGGTTGTGACTACATGAGTTTCCGATGGGCCGTAATGGTTATGCAAATATACCTGATTTATCTGCAAGAATTCCTTAAATAAGTCAGAGATCAAGAGTTGTTCACCAGCAGTGATAATGTGTTTTACCGACTTAGGAAAATGCTGCATATATTCTTCAAAAGCAGTGATGAATTTTAAAAAAGCAGTTGGCCAGAAAATAACTTCAATCTTGTTCTCCTTAATAAAGGAGAAGAGTTGTCCCACATCTTTTTTCAGATCTTTATTGATCAGATATAAGTTACCTCCAGAGAGCAGAGTTGAAAAAATCTCCTGAAAAGATACATCAAAACCGATAGGAGCAAACTGAAGTACCCCTTTAGTAAAATCTATATCTGTTTGGGTGAACTCATGCTGCAATAAATTAACAAGATTGCGATGTTCTAACATAACACTTTTCGGTTGTCCAGTAGAGCCAGATGTGGAAATCAAATAAAGCAAATCATCTGGTTGGCTAAAACTTCCAGGATTTTCTGTGGATTGTTCAGCTAATTGCTCAGAGATCTGATCAAAACAGATTATCTCACGATTTAGTCTCTTCAAGCTCTCTTTCTCCTCTTGATTGATAAAGGCTAGACCTGGAATATTCTGCAAGACCTCTTTTGCAGGCAGTTTATTACCATTTTTTATGATCTCTCCAATCAAATGAGTGAAAGTAATCTCGCCTTCGCCCAAGACTGCAAGATCCACATGGTGATCTTGCAACATACTGGAGTAATCACTTGTAGCATAAGGCCCACCAGCTATAATAGGAACATCTATTCCCCACTGTCCAATTAGTGACACTGCTTTATGAAAAAATTCCTTATAAATTGACAAGGTCCGAATTCCAATCACATCTGGTTGAAAATTTTTGATAAATGATTGCATCTGGTCATAACTCTTAAATTCACTTCTGGATTTACCAATCTTCCCAACTATATCGCTGCCAAATTGTTCTTTTAAATATGTTAAGAGATACATCAGCCCAAGAGGTTCGCCCAGCACATCATACATCATATTATTACTTTCATCAATAAACCATTGGGACAAATCTAACAACAATACACGCAGTGCTGTCTTACTGGCTAGTTCTGGTACTGGGAAGTATTTTTTAATCTTTTCATTAAACTCAGGAGCAGCCATCTGCTCATCCTTAAGCAATTTGGCATTACCTAATTCATCCCAGGTAATATCAGCAAAGTGCAGAATATCGGTAAAGCTCCGAATATCAATAGGTAAATAACTATCATATTTTTGCACCAGCTCATCTTCTGTTAGTATCTTCATCTGCATCGGTAGGACATGTAACAAGCGCTCTTTTAGTAGAAAATATTCTTTCATATACTTAACCTGAAATTGTCTGGTAAAACTTTTGGGAAACGGTAATGTTTCTGGCAACTGGTGGAAAGCCAGGTGAGTGGAATTTTTAATACTTTCACGGGAAACACCATTTTCCAGAGCTAACTGATACATCTCCGTATTAGGAAAGATCTTCAGTATATTTAAGTTAGGAAAATGAATCCACTTCACACTCTGCATAAATTCAAATGTTTTCATGGCTTCCTCTTCAGTCTCTGTTGGGAATCCATGCATCATCTCCATCTCCAGAATTACATGTGGATGTTGCTGGGCCAAATATTGAATATTTTCCTGTAAACGTTCCAGGTTAACATTCTTTTTTAAAAGTTTCTGAATACGAGGAGATGCTGACTCTAAGGCCAGGTCGATGTTGACTGTACCTGCTTCCACCATCAAATCAATATAATCCTTGGTTAGAATATCTCCTCGCAAACCATTGGAAAAGAAAAGTTGTAGATCAAGACCATTTTTCAAAATTAACTTTAGTAACCTGCTACTATTCTCCACATCTAGATTAAAAATATCATCTATGAAAACAAATCTGCAAACACCAGCATTATAACAATATTGAATCTCTTCAAAAATGTTCTCAGCACTTCGAACTATATGTTTTTTTGGCCAGATTTTGTGACAATAGAGACAATTAAAGGGGCATCCCCTGGTAGCTTGCAGTGAAACAGTATGTTTCGCTGGAGCGATCCCAATATAATTGAAATACTTACTGTAATCAATGAGCGTCCGATCTGGTTTCGGTAATTGGTCAAAATCTTTAATCGGTTCACGATAGGAAGTAACCACTGGCTTAATCCCAAAATTATTCAAACTCTGTAAAGTAGTAAAAGAATGTTGCCTGATCGTCTTTTCTTTGGTCAATAAAAACTGAGCTTGGCTATCATCAAGAATAGTAACAATCCGACTGATGGGATATTCATAGTCAACTGGCAGATACGCTCCACCAGCTTTTAATATTCCCAAAATACCAACTATCAAGTCTATGGAAGATTCCATCATAATTCCCACTACACTACCTGTTTTGACTCCCTTAGCAATCAAAATCTGAGTCAATTGATTTGCCTGTTGATTTAACTCTTGATAGGTTATTTTGTGCTCTCCCATTACAACTGCTATCTTATTAGAAGTTCTCTCAACCTGTTCTTCAAATAACTTATGAATAGTAACATCTGTTGGAAATACCCTCCTGGTTCGAATGAAGTCATCCAATAATAATTGTTTTTCTTCAGGAGAGATGATTTCAATCTTTTCCAAAATTTCATTAGGATTAGCGAATGCCTGTTTTAGAATGTTAAGATACTTAATTCCAATTTGTTCAACAGTGGTTTTAGCATATAAATTAGCATTATACTTAACCATACATTCGATCTCCTGATCTTTCTGCAAGAAGGAAAAGATCATGTTGGACTGTAGATGTTCAATATATTTTTCAGCATGAATGTTTCTCAACATGCAGACAATATCAAATAAACTAGAACACTTTAATTGCTCAACTAACACTTCATAGGGATAATTTTGGTTCTCATTTGCATCCATTAGAGTTTTTCTAACCTGTAAAATGAGATCTTTAAAACTCAAATCGCCAGATATCTGATTACGCAGTGTCAGAACAGTATTGATAAACTCCCTTTCTATCTCCTGGCGATAAATTGGTGATCCAATGATAATATCTTGCTGTTTGGTGTACTTATAAAGCAAAGTGATCAAACCAGCAGTCAAAATCATATGGAGTAAAGAGTTAGAGCCGTTGGACATTTTCATCAGTTTTGCGGCTAGCTGTCCCTTTATTGTAAAATCTAAATTTTGCAGTTGATTGCCCTTAGTATCTATATTATTATTAAAATCGTATGGAAAACTAGTTTTAGTTAACTCGCCTTTCAATTGATTCAACCAAAATTCTTTTTCTTTTACATGTTGAATGGCGGCAACCTTTAATTTTCTAGTTAGTTTTTTATCAACCACTCCGATCCCTCCTAAAAAACAAAATCAATATCGTCAAGTGTATTACTCTGCACTTCTAATACATCTTGAGATATCTGCACATCATCTAAGACAATTGCTCGATTTTCAACTACCTGACGTAAAACTTCAACATAGTTATTGATGATCTCTTCTGCTGTGGACTCACTAAATAAGTGTATAGCATAAGTTAGCACAACATTTAAACCATCTTCATCTTCAGAAATATTTAAAATAAGATCATACTTAGCAACTGTATCTTCAAGTTCATATGGATAAATTGTACAATCATTTAACTCTAAGGTCTTGGTATTGGTATTCTGGAGTACGAAAATAGTATCAAATAATGAATTTCTGCTTAAATCACGCTTAATATCCAGTTGTTCAATCAGTTCTTCCAATGGATAATCTTGATTCTTAAAAGCATTCAAAGAGTTAATTCTTACCTCTTGCAAGAACTCACTAAAAATTTTCTTTCCCTGTGGTTGATTCTTCATGGCCAGAGTATTGACAAACATACCTACCACATGTTTCAGATCAATATGAGAACGTCCAGCAACTGGTGAGCCAATAATGATCTCTGTTTGGCCTGTGTACTTATATAATAAGATCGTATAAGCAGCTAAAAGTACCATATACTGTGTTGCATTAGCTTCTTTCGCAAATTGATTGATCTGGTTTCTCAAATCATTATCGACTAGTCTCTTAACACTATTTCCAGTAAAGAGTTGCTTTTCGGGTCGTGGGAAATCAGTTGGCATCTGAAGGACTGGAATTGATCCACTCAAGGTGTTTAGCCAATATTTCTCCTGCTCGCGAATCTCAGGATTTGCTAACATCTCTTGCTGCCATATAGTATAGTCTTTATATTGAATGTTTAAGCCTGGCAGAACCTGTCCGGCATATAATTTAGCAAATTCCTCAATCAAAATTCCAATTGAAATACCATCAGCAATAATATGATGCATATCCACAATCAAGATATATTTCTCCACTGTTACTTTCATCAGACCAACATTAAACAAAGAAGCTCGACTTAGATCAAATGGAGAGATAAAAGCTTTAACCTCTTCATCTACATTTGCTGAATTACTCTCAAAATAATTTATCTTAAAATCGATCTGGCTTTTGATTTTTTGAACAGGCTTTCCATCCTCAAGTACAAAATAGGTCCTTAAGCCTTCATGACGATTAATTAGTTGGGTAAAAGCATTCTCCAACCTGGCTCTGTCTACTTGTCCTTCTAGGATAGTGACAGATGGAATGTTATAATTAATATTCAGATCATCTAACAGACTGACAATATACATTCGTTTTTGAGCAGATGATAATGGATAGCTAGATCTTTCTTCAACTTTTTTAATAGATTTGTAAATTGTTTTCTTTATATTGCTTATAAAAGTTGCCAATTTTTGGATGGTTTGCTGTTTAAAAATCTCCACCAGTGGCACTTTAACATTTAACTCTTTGTGTATTCTGGCAACAATGGTGGTAGCATTCAATGAATGACCACCTAGATCAAAAAAGTTGTCATGTCTTCCGATTTTTATCGCAGGGGCTAAAATATCTCGCCAGATCTCTGCCAGTTTTTCTTCTACCTGCCCAGAAGGTGGCACAAATTCCGTATTACTACTAGCTCCCACCTCTGGTTCTGGCAGTGCTTTGCGGTCAATTTTGCCATTTATAGATATTGGCAACTTATCTAACTGCACAAAGTAAGCAGGAACCATATATTCTGGTAGTTCTTGAATCAAATAATCCTTTATCTCCTGAGAATCTAACTGTCTAGAGGAAATATAGTATGCACACAAAAATTTAGTACTACTATTTTTTTCAGTTCTTGCAACTACTAATGCTTCTTGAATAGCATCATGCTCTAAAAGGTGACTTTCGATCTCCCCAAGTTCAATTCTAAAACCTCGAATCTTCACCTGATGATCTCTCCGTCCTAAAAATTCCATATTACCATCTTCAAACCAGCGAGCAATATCACCAGTTTTATAAAGTTTTTCACCTGGACAATAAGGACTGTCAATAAACTTGGCAGCAGTCAATGTTGGATCATTGATATAACCTTCTGCTAAACATTCCCCCCCAATATATAAGTCGCCAGCTACACCTATTGGGCAGAGGTTTAATTTATGATCTAAGATATAGTACTTAGCATTTTGAATCGGCTTTCCATAAGGAATACTAGGCCAAGTTGGTTCAATTTTTCCAATGGGGTAATAGTTGGACCAGATAGTAGCCTCAGTAGCTCCACCTAGACTAATGACTTCTACACCTGGAAATGCCTTACGCAAGAGATCTGGCATAGGTACAGATATCCAGTCTCCACTCAAAAAGACACGCCGTAATTTGCTCTGATCAGCCAAATGCTGTACATTAGGGAAAAATGGTACTAGACGTTGTAAAGCGGCTGGAGCAGAATCCCAGAAGGTGATCCCTTCATTGAAAATGATCTCTAGTAAATGATTCGGCTCCTTCATCTCTGCCTTTGATGCAATCCGAATACATCCTCCTGTCGCTAAAATTCCAAATACATCATAAACTGATAGATCAAAACTCAATGAGGTCAGGAACAAAATCTTATCTGAACTATTTACACCAAAGGTACGGTTAACCCATTCGATAACATTGATCACCAGCCGATGTTTTACAACAACACCTTTAGGAGTACCTGTAGACCCAGAAGTAAAGATTACATAGGCAATATCTTCGGATGTTGAGATTTTTAGCAGATTTTCTGTTGAATTGTGCTGAAGTTGGTCTGCAAAAATCAAATTCTTATTTTTAAACAGAGCTTCTTCCACCTGAATCTGATCACTGGTTGAATTGATACAGAAAATATGTTTAACCAGACAAGTATTTTGGGATATTTGCCCAATCAGCGGTAGAGTTGAATTATCTGTCACTAAGCAATTCACCTGTAAAGAATCAAGGATTTTTAAGATTCTGTTCTCTGGAAGGCCTGGCTCTAACGGCAGATATGATCCACCTGCTTTACTAATCCCCAGCAATCCGACAACCATCTCTACACAGCGGTCAATAATGATGCCTGTAAAGGTTCCCGGTTGTACCCCATGTTTACATAATTCGTGGGCCAACTGGTTTGCCCGTTGGTTCAATTCCCGATAAGTCAAACACTGATTACCCTGTTGGACTGCAATATTGTCTGGCGTTTTTGTAACCTGTTCTTCAAAGAGTTGATAGATTGTTTTGTCTCTTGCATAATCCAGTTTTGTATCATTAAACTCAAAAAGAAGTCTTTGTTTTTCTACATCAAGTAAGATAGCATTTTTGACCATAGAAGATTCAGGTTCATAGATAAATTTGTTCAAAACTCTGATATAGTACTTACATAATTTATCAATATCCTCATCCTTAAACACTGTAGTTACATATTTAGGACATAAGACTAAAGTACCATTGGTAATATTAACCTCAAAATCAAAGATGGTGTTGGTATTCTCACTTCCTGTGATAGCATAATCATCACCCCAGAAACCTGATCCACCTTGGTACATTTCTTTAACAATGTGAAAATCCATAAAGTTAAAGATGGTGTCAAATATTGGGTTACAATCAATATTCTTCTCACCTATTATTTTTCCGATCTCAAATAAAGGTATGCGATCAAAGATTTTTACTTCCAGTAATTTTTTATCAACCTTTTTCACAAAATCGATCCAGTTCAAAGTATCTTCAACCTTTAGCCTAACGGGAACTGTATTCAAAAAACAACCAAGGATCTTGTCCCCATCTTCAGATTCTGGTCTAGTATTAGTTACAATTCCCATTACCAGATCATTCTCATAGGAAATCATACTCAACATATATACATAAGCGGCAAAACACAAGTTTTTGACAGTTGTATTATACTTTCTAGCCTGAGTCTGAAGTTTATCCAAGAAGGATTCGCCCATATCTTTGATATACTTTTTCATTAAACCAGAACCAGTGGGATTTTTGTACATACCAGAAAAATCTAATCGCTTATAATCCATAAGCTCATTTTTCCAATACTCATAACCCTTACTATCCTGTTTCTGTAAAAGTTCTTCCACAATTGCATCTTTATAAGTTGCTTTTAATGGTTGGAGGACAACAGACTGCTGTGACTCTAATGCTGTATAGATATTATGTAACTCTGTCATCAGTAAAGAATTACTCCAGCCATCCAAAATAGCATGGTGAACAATCCAAACCAGACAGATGTTTTCATCGTTGAGAGCAAATACCCGCATCCGCCAAAAATATTTGTCCTCAAGGGTAAATGGATGCTGTCTATCTTGAACAAGAAAATTCGTAATATAGGTCTCTTGTTCTGTTTTAGTCAGATAGGAAAGGTCTTCAAACTGGATGTCTTCAGGAACTTTTCTGTATACAATCTGTACAGGTTCTTCGAAATCTTCCATATTGAAGCCTGTTCGTAAAATAGAGTGTTTTTTCACCATTAAGTTAAAAGCTTGTTTTAAAATGGCAAAATCAAAATTAGTCTTATACCAACCTGTCACAAACTGATCATGATACACTGCTGTGTCTACATTTTTCAGATATAAAAAGATCATTCCTTTTTCTATATCAGCTAGTGGGTAAAGATCAACGATCTCGTCAGTTAATTTGTTAGTAGCAAAGATTCTATTTTTTAGTTCTTCCATCTGTTGCAAGATAGATATTTTTTCCCTTTGCAGGTCTTTTGTAACAGAGTTTAGAATAACTTTTGCTAACTCTGCGATAGTCTGATTTTGATACAAATCTGCAATTTTGATGTCTGTATCAAGTTGGTTATTGATCATGCTAATCACCCGAATAGCCTTAATGGAATCACCACCTACATCGAAGTAATTGTGGTTGATTCCAATATTCTTACTATTCAGAATCGTCTCCCAAATCTGTACCAGTTTTTCTTCAACCTCATTAGTTGGAGCAACATACTCTATCCCTAAATCCAAATTGCCCTGTATCTTAAGTAAAGCTTTACGGTTTGCTTTTCCATTTGAAGTTAAAGGAATTTCGTCAATTTGCACAAAATTAGAAGGAACCATATATTGAGGTAAACGAATAGTTAGGTATTCGCGAAGTTCAGAGACTGTCAAATTTTTATCACTGACGATGTATGCACATAAGTATTTTTCTCCATTAGAATCTTCGTTGACCAACACAACCGCCTGCTGGATATTTTCATGTGTTTGCAACAAGTTCTCTATCTCACCAAGTTCAATGCGGAAGCCTTTGATTTTTACCTGGTTATCTGTCCGACCTAGGTATTCCATCTCCCCATTCTCCAGAAGTCGGGCTAGGTCACCAGATTTGTATAATTTTTCTCCTGGTTTGTAAGGATTATCAATAAATCTTTCTGCTGTCAATTCAGGGCGATTGAGGTACCCTCTAGCTACACCGTCTCCACCCACATAAATTTCACCAGGTACACCAATTAGTAACAAACGCTGCTTGGAATCCATAATATAGGTAGTCACCGTTGGCAGTGGTTTACCAATATTAGTAATGTTCATAGCTAAATCACTATCAGTGATATCTTTAAAGGTCACATGTACAGTTGTTTCGGTGATTCCATACATGTTAATTAACTTTGTCTCTTGATACCTTTCTTTCCAAGGTCTTAAGTGGGTGAAGCGTAATGCTTCTCCACCAAAAATTACATATTTAATTGAAAGTTTCCTGACCGGATGCCTAGAATCCTCATCAATCAAATTGTAAAAAGCAGATGGAGTCTGGTTTAAAATAGTCACCTGTTCAGTTTCCAAAAGGTTGAGAAACTTTTCTGGCTCTCTAGCAACCATTTTGGGGATAACAATTAGTTTGCCACCATACAAAAGTGCGCCAAACATCTCCCAGACTGAAAAATCAAAACTAAAGGAATGAAACATCACCCAAACGTCAGTTTCATCAAATTTCATTGGAGCCTTTTCATTGATTAGTAGTCTGACTACATTCTTATGTTCCAGCATAACTCCCTTGGGATTTCCAGTTGTTCCAGATGTATAGATAATATACACTAGATCATTGGCAGTATTAATATTAAGAAGATTACTGCCATTAAGATGATAACTAGCAGGATCATCTAGTTTGATAACTTCTAGTTCCAAATCAGTATAATCAACTTGTATCTTTCTGGTGGTAAGCAAAATATCAGTTTCGCTATCTTCAAGCATGAATCTGATCCGTTCTTCTGGTAATTCAGGATCAATTGGCAAATATGCTCCGCCAGCTTTTAAGATAGCCATAATCCCGACAAACATTTCTAAAGAATTTTCTACCATAATGCCGATGATAAACTCACTTTGAACTCCCTTGTCACGTAAAGTTCGGGCCACTTGATTTGCTCTGGTATTTAACTCCAGATAGGTTAACTGCTCTTCTGAAAAATCAACTGCTACATGGTTAGGGTATTTTTCAGTTATAGCTTCAAATATCGTGTGGACTGTTTGATCAACAGGGTATTCGGCATGGGTATCATTAAATTCATCTAATAACTGTTTTTTCTCTTTCGCTGTCAACATCTCAATGGTATCAATTTGTTGGTCAGGATATCGGAGAATAAATTGCAAGATACCCTCAAAATGTCGGGCAATCCCTTCTATTGCCTCCGGCTTATACTTATCTTTGTTGAATACAACATCCAGTATCAGTTCATCAAAGGTTTCGACAACAAGAGTTAGATCATAGTTAGTCCTCTCATCAAGATGATAGGATTGGATCACCAGAATATTATTATTTCCTTTTAAAGCTTTATCAAGAGGGTAATTCTCAATGACCATAACTGAGTCAAATAATTCAGAACTACCAGTAATACCACTATATCTTTTGATATCTACCAGTGAAGATGTTTCATACTCTACACGCTCCTGGATCAGTTCATTAATCTGCTGTAACAGTTCAGAGATTTGATTATTGGTGTGAAAGGAAACCCGCAGAGGTAATGTATTAATAAAAAGTCCTACAATCTTTTCCACATCTTTGAGTTTCACATTTCTCCCTGATACAGTGGTACCAAAGACTACCTCTTGGTTACTTGTATATTGATGAAGCACTAGTGCCCAGACAGTATAAAAAAGTGTCGCCAGAGTAATTTTTTGCTCACTGACAAATGTCTGTATTTCCTGATTGAGACTTTCAGAAAATTTTAATCTATAGCGTTCGATTATCTTATCTCCAGTATTATCTCTGGAGGTAATAGGCAATATAGTATGGGTTTTAAAATCACGAAACATTGCTTTCCAGTATGATTCTTCACTGGTTTTATCTCTACCTTGAACAAATTTAATAAACTCTTTAAACTTTGTTCTGGAGAGAAGCGAAAAATCTTTATTATTAGCAAAAGCTATGTATGTATCATAAAAGTCTTTTAAAATTATCCCATTACTCCAGCCGTCATATAAAATATGATGATTACTTATGATAATTTCAAATAACTCATCTTCAATCTTGCATAAACTGATTCTAAATGGAACCTCTTGCAGGTCAAATCTTTTTTTCTTATCAGCGATTTTGATCTCTTGAAGTAACGTTTCTTGTTCATATCCAAATGTGGAAGTAAGATCAAAAAAGGTAACAAGTGGTTCATGCTTCTTTAAAACGATCTGTACAGGTTGTTTTACCTTATCCCAGCGAAAGACGGTTCTAAGCATTTCGTGGGAATCAACTACATTATTCCAAGCTTGCTGAAAAAGATTCAACTGGACTGGCCCAGCTACTCGAATTGACAATTGTTCAAAATATTGATCACTCTCAGGCTCCTTTAAATAGTAAAATAACATGCCTTCTTGCATTGAAGTTAGAGCGAGCATATCGGCAATATTTTCTCGGTCTATTATACTCATAATTATTCATCTCCTTTAATCCATGGTCTATGCAATTAAATGAAGTGCATCCTCTTTCAGGATTAAAAGATGCCAAAGATGAAAAAACTCTTCTGAAAAAGAATGCACTTTGATATAATCATAACATCGCATTATCTAAATTTTATATTTTTCAAAGATTTTAGCAAACTGCTTTTAATCTCATCTTGTGAGAGGATTAAAAAGATTGGAGCAGTAAACACCCGATCTCCATCACCAAGGGAGATGAATTGTTGGATAAAATTTGCATTAATCTCCATATTGTTGAAACCATCTACTCCCCAGGCATCAAGAGCGTAAATGAATAGACTAGCTTCCCTGTTTGCTCCTCCATAGATTACAGTCGAATCTATTGCTTCTGTTCCCTGACTTACTCGCCCAGCCTTGTATTTCACAAGTTCATCATTTCGATTTTTGGCACTAAACCAGGTATTTTTAATATCCTCGTCTAGTTTTAAAAAGCCTTCATGACTAATTTGCTGATCATTAAAATAGTAACCTGTGTTTTGGATAACTTCTGCTGTGGTTACCATCAATGGCAGTCCTGGCATAGTCAAATAGTATTGATGAATCTCCAACCCGGCAAACTGTGGATTAGCTTCAATCTTCATCTTCAGCTTTAATCCACTCCACTCATTACCCAAATGGTCACACAATTTGGTAAATTCGGCAGTAGATTTCTCATTCAATAGTGAGGCAAAATTCATATCTCCCATGTGCCAGGCTAATCCACCAACCCATGGATTCCATGGATGTTTCATCGTAGGTGTCGGATAAGATGAATCCAAATATTCATGTCCTTTATAATTAAGAGAATAGATGGAACCAGCAAAATCTGGAGCAGATTTGAATTTGAGTACACCATTATCTACAACATACACATCTATCCCATTGTCCTGTAAAACTTGTTCGGTAATATCACCATTAGTCTTTAACACCAAACTCTGTCGGTTAAGTTCATAGGTTTCAAAATCTACCAACAGTTCAATCACATCTATGGAGCCATCCTGCATCTTCAGAGCGACTGTAGTCTCACGAATATTTTCCTCAGATGTAAATTGTTGTGTCACTGGTGAAAATGCATTGGTTTTAGACCGCAAGGTTAGATCTCCACTAAAGTTAACCTGTTTATAGTTTTTGATAGTTACATTTAGATCACCAGTGATAAAGGGATTATTGTCATTGATGATCATTTCCAGGCTATTGATTGGCTGAGGATGACTAGTGATGTTTTTCTTAAAAGCAAAATTTCTGCATTCTTCCCAATCTTTAAAGGTCTGATAGGTAAAGAATATTGGTTTTGTTTTAACAATACCTTGACCGGCAATGTGGCCTAGATTGACTGTAAGAAGCAAATAACGTCCGTTAGATTCTAACTTATATTCCTGAGACCAGATAATTCCCCGTGAAACTTTTGTATCGTTTGAATAGAGCCAATTTTCAGTAACTTTTTCTAGATCGTAATAGTTAAAAACTGCATCCTCATAGCCTTTGACTTTAAGCACTTGACCTTCATAAGGAATGAAGGTATTTTCAAAATTATAGAAAACACCTAAACACAATGCAATCTCGTTAACAGTTTCGCGTTTTCCAGAATTGTTGATCTCATAATAGTATTCGACAATACCGTTATTGTTGAGTTTGGTGACAGATACCAGTTCTAATCCTTTAAAATCTTTAGATTGATAGTATGCTTTCATTACCATCAAATCTTTTTCTTCGTAAAATTCAACATTAGTAGGTTCTATTTTAGCAAATTCCATAGAAAATGGGAGTCCAATTCGGGGGAATAATATAGTGGTAATCTTAGGATCAATACTATATTTCTTCAAACTCAGGCGGTTCCCATCTTTATGTAACATCAATTCATAATTCCCATTGTAGATTGCCCAACTATGTTGATATACAGCACTAAATTTGCAGCCATGGCCTCGAAGTACAGCAGTGATTTTCTTTTTAAAATTAATCTCTTCTTGTTTTAATTTAATATGTACAGGAATCTCTTCTGAGTAAAAGCCGAGATTTTTAACCCTATATGAAATACTGATAGACTGTCTCTCTCGTGGTTGTAAATGCAATTTGTATGTACTATGGGGAAAAGTAATGAACTGGTTTGAGACAAGTTCAAACTCAATAGTAACTTCTTCATTAAAACCATTTCTGACGTTACAATAGCCAGTTGAATCAGTGTTAACAAAATGTTCAACTGTTGGAATCACAATATCTAGCTGAACCGGGAATTTAGGAGCAACACCAAGTTTCAAGGTAGCTTTTTTGCCATTGATGTAAATATCAGAGCACACTCCTGGGTGAGTTTTGGAAGGTTGCTGTTCTTTATTGATCTCATCTAGATAGAATTCTCCTACAATGGTTTTAGTAGAGTCAACTGTACAAGACTGGTTAAGAGAAAACTTAACATTTTTGTTATCAAACCCGTTAATGGTAACCTCTAAAGGTTTACCTGTTTTGTTAACTAGTTCATAATTCACTAAATAACTTCTTCCAAAAGTCAATTCAGGCTCAGCGATAGAACAGCTAATTAGGTAATCATCTGTCTCAATTAGTCTAATGCCCCGTGCCCGACGACAGAACTCTACCCGAAGATTTACATCATCTTTTTCCCATATGTATTCATAGAATTCAAAACCGTTATCGCTTTTACCATCAGGTTCTATTTGAATATCCCGTTTGCTATCATTATACCAATCCAGAATGTCAAAATACTCTTGCAAAGCTTCGGTACGCAAAACCGTTGGGATAAAATTCATTAGATGAATGGTTACATTCTCATCTGTATCATTTTCCCAAAAAAAACCACACTTTTTATATAAGGGAATAGCTTTTGTGTTAGAGCCCCAGGTAAATAAATCTAATCTTGGCCATTCCATGTCAATAGTTTTTTGTACAGCCTGCAAGATTAGTGCCTTACCAATTTTCTTACCTTGATAATCAGGACTGACATTGAGTAAAGGAATCTGAGCTGCTCCTTCATCCTGTTGATATTCAGCAAAACTACAAAACCCAACAACTTCATCAGCAGCAATTGCCAGATAGTTATGTATATTTCCTGAATTCGCGATCTCTTCAATTATAGAATTTTCACTTTTTAATGCATCAGTTCCACCAAATCCCTCTTTACTAGCATTCCACATATCTGCAAGAGATTCAGCATATGAATCATTATACTCAATGATTTTTATATTTTGTAAGTTTACCATGAACATCACCCTTCTACATTTTTTTCTGATACCTTATATTAATTCGCTTATTTTTTTTTTACTCCTTCTTTATCTTAGGTAAAATAAGACAAAAAATATAAAACTAAAGTGTAGAGTCGAAGGAGGTCGGCTTTTGCCTTCCTCCGTCCGCTCATTCTCCCAATCTAATATACAAGTTATCTTTACCATGTTTCTAAAGATAACTTTTTCTTCTTTTTGTCATTACAAACCTCCAGTTAATCCTTAAACGACAAAAACCCCTTCCCATACCCTGAAAGGGGTTTTTACATTATCACAAGCCATCAGATATCCAAGATGTGATAAGATTAACTAATCTCTATCCTAACTTTCTCCATACATTTATCACCAACAAAGACCAACACCCATTTTAAGAGTCTCTGTTTCTCCTGCAATTCCTTGACTTGGCTGTACGCTAAGAGCTGGCTCTTTCCTTCCTCAAGCTTTTTTTGAACCAGGACCACACCTTTTTTGTCATAATCACTTTTTTTGATATATTTCAGCTCTATCAAGCCTTCATAGATATCTTCTATGCCCATACGTTTAAAAAAGGCGATATCAATATAGCCACCTTTGACTTCATACTCGCTTTTTACATAATATAGTTTACTTAACATCATATATGTAACAAAAAGTAATTTTATATATTTTTCATCAAAGTTGATATAATCTCTATAGGATAAATCTCCCACTGTTCTTTCTACTAACCCGACAAATTCATCTATATTTCCATCCAATGCTATTTTTTCTATACTATTTGCTAACTCCATAATATCTAATTCCTGCTCCATTTTATCCCTAATAATTTGTGCAAAGAAATCAAAGTATAGCTCTTTGATTACATAGTTTGGCACCTTCAGTTTGACTCTATTTAAAACTCCCTTTTCGATAGTTAAAAATCCTAGATAAAATAATAATGAAAGAAAATCCCCCGCAGTAAACTCCTTAGCCAAACTAAATTTATGGATAATGGAAGTTAGTTGTGGTTCATCATTTAAAATACTCTCTAATATTTTGAAGTTTCTCTCCTTATTCTTCAAAGTAAAGAGATTTTTCATCTTCGAATAATCACTAGATATATTCGTATCAATTAAATCCATGGGTGGTATATGACTGATCAAATATTCTGTTAGACAATAAAGCACCATATCACTATTGAACACTCTTTTTTGTGCATCTTTATTAAAAAGATATCCATTATAACAAATCTTTAGTTCTTGTAAGATATCATCTGTCAAATCTTCTTCTGTAAGAACAGCTCTAACGAGTAAACTATTATTCGATCAATAAAACAGAAAAATTTATCTCTGTATAATTGTTAAAATTTAGCATTTGTATTCTGGAATTTTTATTAAAAAAGAATGCAGCATTTTTTTGAGAAATTTTAAATTTTGCATAGCATTATAGTCTAAACAACATATATGATGAATATTAAATTTTCAATCTTCCATCTACTCCTACCTGCTAACACTATTCTAGAAGCATTTCTTTTTGTAATATTGAGATCCGTAACAAAAACAAATTTTTTTTCCTTTCCATCAATTACATCAATGGTTACAAATCTGAAATATTGGCTCACAGGAATATAAGCTATCTCCCAACAAGCAAATTGGAAGACGTGGATATTTATTTAATAATCTGTAATGCTCTAAGCTTCGCTTTCTAAAAAGAGTCTTTATCATATAACTTATTATATTATGTTGTATTTATACATTTATGGAAATTATTATATCGAAAATATTTACTCGTTAGAGCTGGTCATACTTATTGTCATATTCTAATTCTACTCTTCTTATGAGATTTTTAATGTTCGGGACTCCATAGCCTATTCTTTTAATCAACTTGATCTTGTTGTTAAAGTAATTCAGGATTTTCTCAGAGCATCTGTAGCTTCATTTATATCTTCCTTCTTTCGAGTCAGTAGTATGTTGATGATCAATTTTCTCTTTGGATCAGTAATGGCGACCGCATACTTAACGGCAAACTCATCAATGCTAATGACTTCTAAATCACCAACCTGTGAAGTTCAGGATTCTATAATAGGATCAATCTGTTTTCTAACAGCGTTCTCAATAGAGGTGTAGCTTAGATTCTTTTCTCTCGCTACTCTGGAATAATCTCTACTGATAGCCTAGTCTGCCAAGTACTTTTCATATCGCTTGGTTTTTACGTGTATACTGATCTATGTTATCGTAGCATTTGAAGAAGCCTCTTTTAGAGCAGTTAGGGCATCTATATCTCTTCTTATCTAAACGGAGAATGACTTTCATATTCCGAATAGGTTGGTCTTTGATATTTTGCCATCTTCTATTATAATTAGGTCTGGTAAATCAAGCAGAAATGTTTTTTTTATTTTGCTGACAAATTTTTCTTCACAACATTAATTATACACCCAAAAATTATCTATTAATACGAATGTTACGAATAAAATAAATTGCAATTATCCCCAAGGAATGATTTTGAGATCAGGCCATATTGATAACCAACGAAAAACCTTTTGCTCATAAATTTCCTTTGTTATTTGGACTTTGTTAGCTCGTACAAACTTTCCAAATAAGTCATTTAATCCAAAGGGTGCATAAACTATCAAGTTACCTCTTGCATCTAATCTTACCCCAATTGAAGTCGCAGTCGTTGGCCACGAATTAATGGCATCTTCCAATGAAGAATAAGGTTTTATCTCATATCTAAAATGTTTCTTGTACCACAGGTGAACTCTAGCTTGGTTTTTTACATCAATTTTAAGAGGAATGTCAGCAAATAAGCGATATGCCTTTTTAACAATCTTGTCCTCATTAGCATAACTGAGGTCTACTTTGTCAAAATAAACAAAATCTATATCTTGAATCCCGTAATTTAGTTGATTACCCGATAGATAATTCCAAACTGTTTGGGTGATACAGCCAGCACCAACATAATAACTTTCTACTTCTAAAGATGAGGATCTATTTAACACTTCCCTTAAAACTTCATTCTCAAATAATACTTCTTGTAATATCTGAATTTGTGATTGCAAATCCAAATTATATGCATTGTCTTTTCTTTTTTCCATATATCCATCTTCTCCTCCACAGTTTTTGTAATTAATTTTGTTCAACATTTTCGCTCAGCGGTTTCGGAGTCACGGTAGAAACGCCGATTACTTGATGCCCCCCGCACAGATCCTAAAATAATCGTTATAAACCGAATCATCTTTTATTATGGTTTTCGCTTTTGCACCATTTCGCAGAACAGATTCGGGATATGCGGAGTTTTTTGAGTGGTCTTTGCTCAAAAAATTCTGTATATCCCGTGTTATCCGATGCCACTGCTCCCCACTTTTGCTAAAAAATCTAATATACCATTACCCTTTAAGGTTTTAATTCTTCTAATCAAATGCTGTTGTTACCTTTAAATATGAACCAATATATTTCCACGTTTTTTGAAGAAATTTTGCATAATCAATAAATACTAATTGTGATTTAGGAGTTATATTATCAAAGTGAGCATCATCAATTGTTTTAATTAAAAATCCAACAACACTTTCTTTCTTAATATTTGACTTCATTTTAGATAACTCGGATATTATAAAAACTTTATCTGAGTATAACAATTCTTTTCTTATTGCTTCCCTAGCTTCATAGTTTCTACTATAAGCATCACCTGTTAGTTGTTCACCTAGTTGCCTAAAAGTTAAATCGTTTTCTTTAAATAAAGAATGTATGTACAACTTATACTTGTTAAGCTTGCTATGAAAAATATACCAATCTATTAACTCCGTCTGATCTCTAAGATCCTTCTCAAAAACAGATGACAACGCATCTTTTTTGTAATTTGTACCCCTCTTCTTTTTTCTATATTCTTCAAAGGAAATTATAATTTCACTCATTAAGATCTATCCTTCCTAAATGTAGGTAAATAAAAATATTCACTCTAATGTCCATTTAAAATGAGTTCCTAGCAATCTCAATCCAATCTTTTCTAGATTCCTTTATTATTGCTTTCATTTCTTCAAAATCATCTTTAGTTACTAATCCTTCACTATACATAAATTTATAGAATTTGTTAATGCTTGTTATTGAGGATTTTACATTTGACTCATTTGACCAAGATGCCTTTCTTATAAACCAGTCATTAAAAAATTCATCAATTTCTAATATTCCTTCTTTAGCCCTGATAGCCTCATAATAAGTTAAAAATTCGTTTATATAAAAGCTAGTATTAAATAAATGATTCTTTATCGTTATTTTTGATAATCCATCTTCTTTAAGTTTATTCTCAAATTTAGCTAATAGTTTTTCATTTTCTTTATTTATTTCATTAACCTTTTTTTCATATTCAAGATAATCATTCATTACTAGTAAAATCTCCTTTCATAATTTTATAACCAAAAAATTCAAGTGGTTTCGGATAACGTTCCGTATTTCCGACGTCTCTGAACCGGACCCTCAGCGCCCTTCTTCGTAGGCGATGCTCGCACCCGGTGAAGGGATGTGCGTAGCGAACGGAAATATATTGTTACCAGACGTTACCTCACTCAGCTACGAAGCAAATCCCAAACTAGTTTTTGTATCTGATGCGTAAATGTTGACTATTGCGAAGTAATTTTTTACACTGAAAAAGGAAATCGTTTAAGATTTCCCTTTAATTAATATGCTACTATTGTTGTGACAGTGTTTATTGTTTTAGTATTATTGACTTTCACGCTAATATCATACCCTCAAAGCTTTTCCAAGAGAGAGTGAAGTTCCTTTCTTCACACAGTATGCATGTTATTTTTCTTTTTTTTGCTTTGGCAAATTTATTTTTCCGTATAATGAACACCACCATAAGAAACCCACACCTGCAAAAAAGATACCTAGACCAGCAAAAAATATACCTAAAGTAACCAAACCTTCCATGTTTTCACCTTCTAACTTTAGTTTCTATTGTTAATTCAATATTAATTATCTTTTGACTCACATCCACAGAAACAAATCAATAATAATGAAAATAGCATTCTAAAATAAGTGTATAATTTCATCTAACTAGGGAATTCCCCCATTAATATTATATGCACCACATATTAGTATATTATATCATATATGCTTTTTAATAGAAATCTTATCTTTTCCCTATTCAGTTTTCAATGTACGGTTGTTCTTATTTACTGCGTAATTTAAATCGTTTACGTATTCTACTTAAGCTTTATGTGTTTTAGTAATAATATGTATAAACTTCATAGTTGGAGTATCTTTTTTTGACCCATAAGGAATCCCCCGAAATGTGTGAGGTAATGTCCGCATATCTGGTGTTGAACTAAACCGCTACGCGGTGGCTTTAAAATCATGGCAAGGTTTCTTATTAG
>JAGMES010000230.1 GCA_023128035.1 Halanaerobiales bacterium
AAATTGGATATTTATACAGTCATTCATTTCTACAATCAATGTAAAATCAAAATTCGTTGATTCCGTGATTGAATATGAGTCAATTTTTAATTTATTATCTTTTTCATTTAATTGTTTATCTAAAGGATAATTTTCGATAACGACGATTGAATCAAAAAGCCCTTCTTTGCTATCTATCCCACTATATGACTGGATATCCACCAATGGAACATTCTCATATTTAATTCTCTCTTTCAATACAATATCAATATTTTTCAAAAGAGTTATTATACTCTCCTCTGAATTTTCACTCTTCCGTACTCTTAGAGGAATGGTATTGATAAATAAACCTACCATTTCTTCTATACCTTTTATATCTACATTTCTACCAGATACAGTTGTACCAAAAACCACGTCTTCCATATTATTGTATCTTTGCAGAAGAAGACCCCATATTCCATAAAACAAGGAAGCAAAAGTTATTTTATTTTCTTTTGTAAAACTGTTTATGCTATATGTAAGTTTTTCTTCTAATGTGAATTTATAAGATTCTGGCCCTACTTTTCTTTGTTGAGTTTCCTGAAATACAGACAGCACTGTTTTACTATCAAAACCCTCCAAATACTGTTTCCAATAATTTTCCTGTTTATCTTTATCCTGATTTTGAAGCCACCTTACAAATTCTTTGAATTTATTTTTCTGTGGTTTTACTGGATAGATTTTTTCAAATAAGTCATTATAAGTTTGAATAAATTCTTTAAGTATGATTCCATTACTCCAACCATCATACAAAATATGATGATAAGTTATAATCATCATACATTCATTATCACTAAGCTTAATCAATGTAACTCTAAAGGGTTCCGTACTTATATCTATCTTTTCACTTTTATCACTTTCTTTAATCTCAGAAATCTTTTTCTCTGTATCATCTAGATTTGATAAATTATTTATTCTAATGGGTACTTTATAGTTCTTCAATGTGATTTGTATAGGTTTTTCTAACTTCTCCCATCTAAAGACTGTCCTCAACATTTCATTGGCTTCAATAACATAATTCCATGCTTTTTCTAGCAATTCCAGTTCTATATTTCCTGAAATATTTAAACTTAACTGTTCAAAATAAATTTTATCTTCTGAATTTTTTAAATAATGAAATAACATTCCTTCCTGCATGGGAGTTAAGGAAAGTATATCCTGCACATTTTGATTATTAATCTTTTTTTGTTTGATAGACATAGTAATGCTCCTTTCACAACTAATCCTTTATTTTGTTCAAATCATTTCTGATTTCATCTGCAAGTCTTTCTACATATGGAAAACTTAGCAAATCATCATGTCCTCCTGGTAATTCGCAAAAACTAACTTTTCCATGAGTCATCTCACTCCAGGCTTCTTGAGTGAATTTCGGTGCATCATTATCCTCTGCCTTAATTACAAATATGTCAGCTTCTATAATGTTTTTTATTTCTTTTACCCTCTTTCCACACACATAATCAACATTTTCTTTAACTGTTCTCTCATTTTGAATATCCACGGATATTTCCATAGATTTTTTATATTCCTCAACATTTGACCAGTAATCCATCGGGTTCCTATCTTTATTTTTAGTTACTTTTCTAGTTATATTTCTTGCCATTTTAAATGGTCTCACCATTTTACTTCTTGTTTGCAGGTATTTTACAAATGCATCGGGAAGCAAAACATTTTCATCTATCAGTATCAATTTTTCCACTTCAACACCACGTTCTTCTAGCATCTCTACCATTTTATATGCTAACCAATTTCCCCAACAGAACCCACCGACAATATATGGACCTTTAGGTTGTATGGCTTTCATCTCACAAATATAGTCTGTTACCATTCCCTTCATTGTTTCAGGTAATACTGTTGGCTTAAGCAAGCCTTTTGCCTGCATTCCATAAAAGTTATAAGCGCCTTCAAGTAGTTTTGCAAGTTCTTTATACTGATAAATGATCCCTTCCCGATTATGAATAATAAAAATATTTTTCTTATCATCGACAGGTTTATTTAGTCCAACAACACAATCCAAATCACTAAATGGATTTTCCATAAAAAGATCATTTGCTATTTCTGCAATGGTTGACTTCAAAAACAACTCGCTCATTGAGACAACCACACCTGTGAATTCTTGGTTTATTCTATTTATAATTTTAAGTATATTTATAGAATTTCCACCTATCTCAAAGAAGTCATGATTTATACCTATTTCCTCTATCTCAAGGACTTCTTCCCAAATCTCAATTAGCTTTTTTTCTACTTCATTAGTTGGTGGAACATACTCTACTCCCGTATCAATACCACTGTCTAGCTCAGGCAGTGCTTTTCTGTCTATCTTGCCGTTAGGAGTAAACGGTATCTTATCTATATGTATGAAGTAAGCAGGTATCATGTAGTCAGGAATTTCTATGGATAAGTGAGCTCTAAGTTCAGCAGATGTTAATTTCTTCTCACTTACCAGATATGCACACAGATATTTACCTCTAATTAACTCCTCTTTGGCTAGTACTACAGTTTCGTTAATATCTTCATGTCTCAAAAGTTGACTTTCTATCTCTCCAAGTTCGATCCTATAACCTCTAATTTTCACCTGATGATCGATCCGTCCAAAAAAATCTATATTTCCATCAGGTAACCATCTTGCCAGATCCCCTGTTCGGAACATTCTAGGACTAAATTGATTTGGCTTAAATTTTTCAGCGGTTAGTTCAGGTTTATTCAAATACCCCCTCGCCAATCCATCACCTGCAATACATAGTTCCCCAGGAACTCCTATTGGCTGAATATGGTCAGATTTATCTAGAATATAGATAGCTGTATTTGCTATTGGTCTACCTATATTTATCTCTTCAGATTCTGACAAGTCTTTGATTGAAGACCATACTGTAGTCTCTGTAGGACCATACATATTGTATATTTTAGCCATGGTGACTTCCCTTATTTCTTCTAAGAGTGCTTTTGGGAATGCTTCTCCACCGATCATTATCTCTTTAACATTTTGTAAGCATAATGCACTTTTTTTATCGATTATTAACATCTTCATTCTTGAAGGAGTCATTTGAAGCATATCAATCTTATTTTTTATGATAATCTGTGATAAAGCTCTGTTATCCTTCTGCTGATCCTCATTAGTTATCACCACTCTTAAGCCTTTTGTGAGAGGTAATAAAGTTTCCAACACAAAAATATCGAAAGATATTGTTGTCAAAGCCAATATACTTTTATCAGAAGTAAACTCTATTTTTTCAGTTATACCTTTTATAAAATTATTTACTGCAATATGCTCTATCATCACACCTTTAGGTTTTCCAGTAGAGCCTGAAGTATATATTACATAAGCTAGATTTTCAGATCCACCGATTTGGTTTAAATTAGTTTCTTCTCCCTGGTAAATATCATCTTCATCAATTCGAATAGACTCTATTTTAGGAATCTGTAATTTCTCTAAAACCTTCTTCTGTGTTAATACTATTTCTGCTTGGCTATCTTCAACCATATATTTTATTCTTTCTGCAGGATACTCAGGATCTATCGGCAGATATGCGCCTCCAGCTTTTAATATACTTAAAATACCGATCATCATCTCTAAAGAGCGTTCTACCATTATTCCAACTATACTGTCTTCTTTAACCCCTTTATCTCTCAAAATCCTAGCAATCTGATTGGTCTGAACGTTTAATTCGTTATAGGTAAGTTCTTTATCTCCAAAGACAATAGCGATATTTTCTGGTGTTCTTACCACCTGTTCTTCAAATAATTCATTCAATCTTTTTTCTTTTGGATAATCTATTTCGGTATTATTGAAATCGACGAGGATTCTAGTCTTATCTTCCTCTGATAAAATATCTATATCACCTAATTTTACCTCTGTATTTTGAGCAATCTGTTTTAATATAGTTATAAAATGGTTCGCCAATCTTTCCATCGTTTCATGCTTAAACAACTTGGTACTGTACTCCATCCCGAATCCAATTTTACCCTGCTGTTCCTCAGCATTTATTGTGATGTCATATTTGCTGATAGTTTTGTTAAAATTGTATGGTGCAAACTTTAAATCATTTATTTCTATAACTTCATTCTCTGTATTGTGTAGTACAAACATAGTGTCAAAAAGCGGGTTTCTGCTCAAATCTCGACGTATGCTCAGTTTTTCTACCAATTGTTCAAACTGATAGTTCTGATGTTCGTAAGCTTTTAAAGCATTCTCCTTTACTGCTTTTAAAAATTCCTTGAATGTAATGTGACTTTCAGGATAATTTCTCATTGGCAACATGTTTATAAACACACCAATAATATTCTGTAAATCTGCATGTGACCTTCCCGCTATAGGTGAACCTACAATAATATCTTCTTGCCCAGTGTATTTGGATAATAGCGCATTATATGCAGCAAGTAAGACCATGTACAGGGTTGACCCTGTTTCTTTTACCAGTTCATTCAGTTTTACGGTTAAATTAGTATCAGTTACAAAGCTTAATTTACTTCCTTCAAAACTCTGCACCAATGGACGCGGATAGTCTGTGGGCATATTAAGTACAGGGATTTCCCCAATTTGTGGATTAACGAATCTATCCAGCCAATATCTTTCATGTCTTTCTATTCTATCTGTTGCAAACAGCTCATTCTGCCATACTGAAAAATCTTTGTATTGTATCTTCAATTCAGGTAGACTCCTACCATGATAAATAGCAATTAGTTCCCTGATAAGTATATCCATAGAAAAACCATCAGAGATTATATGATGCATATCAAATAGTAACAAATGTCTGTCATTACTAAATTTGATTAATTCTACTCTTAATAGAGGCGCTTTCTTTAAAACAAATGGCTTGATAAATTCTTTTACTATGTCAGTCAATTCATTTTCTTCTGATTCAAGGTAGGATACTTCAAAATCTACTACTTCATGCACTCTCTGTACAATATCACCATCAATTGTTTTAAAAGATGTACGTAACGATTCATGTCTATTTATCAGAGTTTTAAAGCTCTCGCTAAATCTTTCTACTTCAAGAGAACCTTCTACTATCATTGTTCTGGGCATATTGTAGGTAGTACCTGCTCCTTCAAGACGATTTAGTACATAAAGCCTTTTCTGAGCTGAAGATACTGGATAATACTCTCTCTTTTCTATAGGCTTTATCTCTATATATATATTCTTATCTGCTTTTTGTATATATTCAGCTAGTTTTTTAACCGTTGAGTTTGCAAAAACTTCTTTCAAAGGTACCTCTACATCTAATTTTTGATGTATTTTTGCTACAAGGGTAGCAGCCCTTAAGGAATGTCCGCCGATATCAAAGAAATTATGATTAATACCTATCTCTTCTACCCCAAGGACTTCAGACCATATCTCTACTAATTTTTCTTCTATTTCATTTTGTGGTGCAACATATTCAACTCCTGTATCATTTTTACCAGGTACAGGTAATGCCTTTCGATCAATTTTACCATTAGGAGTTAAAGGCATTTCTTCTAATTGAACAAAATAAGTTGGAATCATATAATCCGGAAGTCTCTTTTGCAAAAATTCCCTTATTTCACTGGTATCTAATTTCTGACCTTCGACTTCTATATATGCAGAGAGATATTTGTTATTGGTTTCATCCTCTAAGGCTACTACTACAGCTTCTTTTACCTTTTCAAACTGCAATAGCTGGTTCTCTATTTCTCCCAATTCAATTCTAACACCCCTCAATTTTACCTGATGATCTGCTCTTCCCATAATCTCTACATCCCCACTGGGAAGCATCCTTCCTAAATCTCCAGTTTTATAGATTACATCCTTAGGATTATCACTAAATGGGTTTCTGATAAAAACTTTTCTGGTAAATTCAGGGTTTTTGTAGTATCCAGCAGATATATAAGGGGTACGAATATATATTTCTCCTATACTTTCAATTCCGCAAACTTGCATCTCTTCATCCAATACCATCACCTGAGCACCATTCATGGGTTTTCCAAC
>JAGMES010000231.1 GCA_023128035.1 Halanaerobiales bacterium
TACGAGTGCATTATTCTAGGCACACAATTATTATAAAACATTAATTGAAATTTATTTTATTTTTTTGAACATAAAAATTACCTCTCCATTTCAATATAAAGAGGTAATTAATTTTATAGTTATTTAGCTTTGTCTTGAAAATACTATATTTTCTACTACAATATTTTTCATATAATAACACTAAATTAAGTAGACAGTCTTTAAAAATCTATTCCATCATTATCATCCAAAAAATCTGCAAACTCCTCAACATTTGAATATTCAACATCCACATCCATAAATCCAGCCATCTCAAACATACCATTTGCCATGACTTCAGGATTATTATCTTCAAAACCTGAATAAATCTCCTTCATAATTGAACCAAATTGAATTCTTTGTTCGGCTAATCTTTGTAAAGCAGCTTTATTAAACGCCTCCGTATTATGCCTAATCTCATCAATCCGCATAGTAAAAACTTCTTCAACTCGAGCCATACGTAATTCACGTCTAACATCAAAGAGATCAATTTGATCTAAAAGATATGTAACAAAAACCACGCTAAATCCACTCAAAATTGCATAAATAACATTGCTCCATAGATCAGGAATACCCAGAGTATTCAACCATGTTTCAAATGCTAAACCAGCTATGTTGATTACTGCTACTGATATAATTTTAACCACTGCATCAGCAATTTGAGCTTTGGACATATTCTTTGGTGGGCTAACAATTAATTTAATTGCTTCTATAAGTGAGCTAAACCCCTGTTTCACAATCAGCCAAGCTTTTTTTATCATTCCAGTAAACCGACCTACGATGATGTCTACTACTGATGTTAAAAAAGACTTGAGAAATTCTGTAATGGAATTGGCAAAAATCTTTTTTACTTGTTTGATTACATAATTAGTCACTCTAGTTAAGCGCATTTTAGTTCACCTTCAATTTTTTTGCTAATTAGTGATAATCTATTTTATACTAAAAATTAGTTTTGTCATACTTTCCAAATAAACAGCCGATCAAGGTATTTACAAGCTACCTTAACCGGCTGTTTTGGAACTTTATTAACATCCTCATATCACGTGCCTACAACTATTTGATTAATGATCGATATTTTTTACTTACACTCACATTACCATAGCGTTCTTCTTTTAAAGTCACAAAAAAACTAAACAGTAAATTAACTTAAACAATCTCACTAAATATTCCTAAACTCTTATTTTCGGCAGTTCCAACAATAGAAACTCTATCGAGAAGTACATTTCTAAATTCACAAGATGTTTCAGGAAGTAACGTACAATCGTGACACGCAGCATAATTTAACGATAAAAATCCTTGTTCTGTTGAGTTTATACAAAGAGGATCGGCACTACACCATAAAGCTTTTTGAAGCATATCATCTAATATTTTTTGCAATCTATATTCATCTTGTGCTATGCTTATTAAACCACCTAAACTTCCATCACAATCTGATGTAGCAAGATATATAAGAACACCATGCATATCAAGATTACCCAACTCTCCATCATGAAATGTACTATATATTTTTTCTTTTAATGAAGCAACACTATAACCACATTCGTTAGAAATTTGACGCATTAACAAATGGGAAAAGGTATGTAGTGCTATATACTTTGAAGAAAACCGGCTATTATGTAAATATGACTCTTCATAGTTTTTAGTAAGTTGATTGTATCTATTGCTAATTCTATTTTCCCATATATTTAATTGTTCCTGATTAAACTGAATAAATATTCCTTCGCCATTCATTTTAATTGCCGGTAACCAGTCTTTTTTATACATAGACAAAGGAGTAATTTTTTCATCTTGTAAAGAATTACCGTCCCATGGTTTTATTCTTGTAAAACCACATAATGCTTGAATTTCTGTCAATCTATCAACAACAACAATTTTATTTATATATTTTTTATATTTGAATGGTGTCTTTGCAGTAAATGAAGAAAATTCTCCATCATCAGAATCCCCTTTTGATAATGCAATATATTCATCTTGATAAATGTCTTTTTCTTTTCTTATTGTTCCTACTTCCTTTTGTATATTAACTAATTTCAATGCTTTTAATAAATCATTTAATGTAACTTGTTTTGGCAAAGTAGGCAATATTCGTTCCGATAAGTAAGCATCAATGTCATTTTTTTGTACCCATTTAATATCATCAAACTTTGCTATAATAGCTTTTACAACTTCTCTACTCCAAGGAGGAATAGATAAGGCACTCTGAATAACCGGGAAATAAACACTTGAAGATGTTCTTAGTCTAGTTTTTAATACTTTAGTACATCCATCTTTAGCAAAATGTAAAGGATTCTTCAAGTGTGGGGAATGACCCTTGCAATTATATCCATTTTGTCCTGCTAAAGCATTTTCTTGAAATGCACCTTGCATTGGTCTTTTCATTCCGCAATCACAACATTTGAGCATTAAGCTGTCAATACCGCTCCTACCATCTATATTAAACATTTCGATTCTAGGCTTTTCTTTTCCTTTTTCGCAAGATTTGCCCCTATGTACCCACCATGAATAAGGAAAATCTTCTATATGTCCATTTTCACAAACAACAACAAAACGTGCAGCCACAAGTTGTGGGTTTCCACACCCAAAACATTTATGTGGATTGCTTTGGTTTTGGAGTTCTTTAACATCATAAAGTTTCTTACAATTAGGACAGTATAGTTTTTCAGGAAAAACATATGATGGAATATCTCTACTTTTATTGAAAATTTTATTACTATCATCTGTTTTAGGCTTAATAAAATATTTAACACCTGTTAAACTTTGCAAATTTTCATTATACAAACGTAATTCTTCATTGCTTTCATCCCAATCATCAACACCAGCGATGATAACAGTATCACGAACAAAATCGACTATTGAACCAACACCATAAGAAGTAATAAGCTGATTTTGTCTTATTTCGCCAGCAAAACGTTTTTTTTTAATAGCTTTTTTTCTTGCAAATGGATTTCCCATCATTATTACTCCTCTCTACGCAGTATATAAACATTTGATGATGAATCAACATTTCTAAGTGCATTTAATGTAGTTGGTAAACCAATATCATTTGATTTTTCAGCAGGATTTAGTAAACATAATCCACCTCTATAATCACTATAAACAAGTGTATCTCTATTTTCAATCGCTAGTCTTTCCCACTCCTCTGCAAAATATTCAATCCAATCTTCGGCATAGTCAAAGGCAGACATATTGATGCTCCGAACTCTTTCTAATATGTATATTCTTATTTTATCAACACCATTTAATCTATTTCTGAAATTTACAGCATCACTATTGCCACTCATACCAGAAATTGTATGCCTTACAAGTGCTATAAAAACACAATGCAAAGCCTTTTCTATTGCTCTTGCAGAAAATGGAGTAACACTTGTAGCTTCAACATATTGATATAATGTTTTATGGTAATAAGAAAATTGCTCATAGTGAGATTTATCTCTTGAACGCATTCCGTTGTACATTGTTAATACTACTCCAGGATTATTTCTTCCAACACGGCTAGTTGCTTGAATATACTCTGCATTAGATTTAGGCTGATTATATACCGTCATAACCCCAAGCCTATCTATATCTATTCCAACTGATAGCATATTAGATGCAAGTACATATGAATAGCACAAATCGCTTGTGAATGGCTCGGAAAGTTGTTCCAACGTTTCTTTTATTTCTTTTGAAGTTTTTCTGCTTGTTAACTCATCATGTTTTTCATAATTTTTTATATCCCTAATTGTTAAACCGTTTTGCTCTGCAATAGCACTAAACTTATGGTTAATTAAAGATTTTATATGGTTACTAACACGATCATTGATTATACTAGACGATGCACCTAAATCTTTAATAGCATTAAAATAGCCTACTGTTGTATAAAATTGGTCAACAATATCTGGAGATAACCCTTGCTTAACAAACAAATTCTTGGTAAAGATAAGATTGGAATACACTCTAATTAATAAATCAGCAAGGCTGCCACCAGTTTCACAAAGTCCAAGATACCTCCTTGCAGGACGTTTGGTTTTATCAGCACGAACCGCAAAGAACGAATCATCTAAAGATATTCCGTTTGGTGGAAATTGAAACATTTTCTTATTATAAAGATTTTTAATTTGTTCATTTGCATTTTTAACAGTAGCAGTTGAAGCAATAATTTTAGGCGTTTTTCCATTTCTTTCGCATAGCTTTTCAACTGCAATTTCATATATTCCAGTTATTGAACCTAAAGGTCCCGAAATCAGATGTAACTCATCTTGTATAATTAATTCAGGTGGGAGGAAATCATCTTTACCAAAAATTGCTTTAGACTTTTCTTCCCAAACAATTCTAGCAAATTTATCAACAGTTCCTAAGATAAGCGTTGGACATTTTTCATAAATATCATCATCCACAAGATAGATAGGTAATCCATTATGGAATTCGCAATTTTTATTGTTTTTACATCTAATAGTCATATTATGATCCACCCTATAACATCCAACGTCAATTGTAGAACCACACCAAGGGCACGTTATAATTTGTATTGGATTGCCTTCATATATCTTTTTAGATGGTTCTTCTATAAGTTCTTTTAATTTTTCAGCAGCATCAGATATATGATTTGGTGTCATATTACTTCCAATCCATAAACCAATATTAATTTCTCCGCCACTTATATTGTGTATTTTACGGAGGTGCTCACAAGCACAAATGAGGGCAGTTGCTCTTTCAAATTGTTGAATTGTCAAAAGTCTTAATGTATATCTCATAATTATGGTTACACCATCTACTGAAGGCTTATGTAAAAGTCTACGATAGAAAATTACAAATGCACATACACCTAAATAGGCTTCTGTTTTACCGCCACCAGTAGGAAACCATAAAAGGTCAACAAAATCTCTAAAATCGCTACTACCATCAACGATGTCGGGAATTATTTGTAAGATATAAGCAAGCTGAAATGGATACCATTTTATAATATTTTCATCACATTTTTTGGTTTTAACCCTTTGTAAAAGCATAGCTTCATTCATTAAAAGAAAGGATTGCCAAGCAATGTCATTAGATTTAAGAAAATCGACACCTCTCTCTAATCGTTTAATGCAGGTTCTGATTTTTGCAATAGAAGATTTAACAGCAAAATTGTGATTAACTAACATTGCTCCTTGATCTTCTTGATCCTCGCACCAAGCAACATATTCTTCAATAAATTCTCTTAACTGTGTACAAGCTAAATTTCTATCTACATTACGCCAATAAGTCATTTTTAAGAAGTTATCTTTTTTTAGTGAATTAGGCATCATTTGTAGCACTTGTTCTGAAGGCATAAATTCGCTATTAATACTATTTACATTTCCATTTGTATCATCATATTTTACTGAACACCCGTGACCGTATGCATAATTGAAAATATTGCTATAAAGCATATTGCTAATTAACATCTCTTCTCCAGTGTTAATAAAATCATTTTTATAAATTGGGATAAAGCTATTTTCAGCTGAAATATGTAATTCACATTGGAATATCGCACCTTCGTTCTGTGCAATGCTTTTTTGTGGTGCAGTTTTTTCATTAATTACAGCTACGGTTATTAATCTGCTCCCATCATCAAATATTTTTCTAACATAACATTCAATATTTATTTCAAGCGATTTAAGTTCTTCATTTTCTGCATTATTTTTAAAATCAGGTTTTTTAGGGAGTTCTAAACTAAGAGTATATTCGTGGGGTTCCCGCTCATATTTATGTAGTACTCGTTTTTCACCTTGTTCCTCAGTATGTTTATACTTAGCAACAGCTCTAACGAGTAAATATTTTTCGATATATTTTGATATAATAGTTTCCAAAAATGCAAAAATATGATATAATATAATTAGATATTATGTTGATTTATAGACATTTGGAGGGATTATTATGAAAAGAAAA
>JAGMES010000232.1 GCA_023128035.1 Halanaerobiales bacterium
ATGGAGTACCATCAACAAAATAATATTTCCACATTCTATATATATAGTAATTATAATAATGCAAATAGATTAACTAAATGTTTTAGTTTCACAACTATTGACACAGACCCGATTTAATTAATAAAAAGGGCAGCTACAAAATGCAATCCTAAAGATTTTATAATAGAAATATACTTCACAATATTTTCAATTACCTCTGTAGATATCTACGTTGAACCGTGCCATAAGTAATGATTACAAGGAGATAATATGGACTTAATAGAATATATAAAGAAGAATTCTTTTTTACAAAAATTATTTGCAGATTTTACAGAGGTGATAATATGATTGATTTGATAAAAAGTTATAAACCTTATGATGAGCAAGAAGAAAAAGATAAAGAGATGATTTTAAAGTGTATAGATACATTTGAAGATATTCTGATCAGAGATAATGAAATTGCACATATAACAAGTTCCGCATTTGTAGTAAATAAAACAAAAGACAAAGTATTAATGGTACACCATAATATATATAATACATGGTCATGGACAGGTGGTCATGCAGATGGAGATGGTAATTTATTAGCTGTTGCAATTAAAGAACTAAAGGAAGAAACAGGAGTAAAGAATTCTCATCCTGTTTCTTTAGATATTTTCTCATTAGATATACTGCCTGTATTAGGTCATATTAAAAGAGGGAAGTACGTATCTGCACATTTACATTTATCAGTTGCATTTTTAGTTGAAGCTGATGAAAACGACTTACTTATTGTTGAGGAAGATGAAAACAGTGGTGTAAAATGGATTCCAATAAACGAAGTAAATGAACATACTAATGAACCCCATATGAAAAAAGTGTATAAGAAATTAATATCTAAAATTAAAGATTTAACAATATAACTTTACTAATTAAGTAGTATTAAAATATTGGTATCATAACGGATAAATCGTAAAAGTAAATATATAGTAAAAAACTATTATAGGTATATACCCGTAATAGTTTTTTTTATTTCCTACTAAACTAAAGAGTTTATCTCTAACATCAGCTCTTTATCATTTAGAAAACAATTAGTTTTGCCATGGAAATCACTACCAGGGGTTGCAATCAACTCTTTTTCCTTAGTTACGTTATAAAAAAGCTGACACTCTTTGGTGCTATGATAGGATGAGAATAATATGTATATGTAAGCCAATGATACTCACTTACTTTACCTCCAATTTTTGTGTAAGAAATAATAGTCTTTCTGTGCAGAACAACATAATTAGTATACAAGTAACTAAGTAGAAAGGAAATATTACCATACTTGTATTTTTTACTACGACCCCAAATAGCGATGGCAAGAAGGCATTACCGATATAGCCAAATGCCATTTGATACCCAATAATGACTTGAGATTGACTTTTTCCAAAGCGAGAAGGAGTCTCGTGAATCATTGCAGGGAATATGGGTGAAAGGTCAAATCCGATTAGAACAAATGAACCGACTAACATAAAATTTGGTAGAGGTAATAGCAGTAATACAGTACCAATTAAAGCAATATTTATACCGACTCGAATTATTTGAGTGTTTGTCAACCTAAAAGCTATAAAACCAGAAATAAAACGTCCCAAAGTAATACCACCATAATACATTGCCACCCAAGAGTCTGCCACTTCAATAGATAAATTTTTAATTTGTATTAGAAAGCTATTGCCCCATAAACCAATGGAAAGTTCAGTTGCACAATAGAATAAGAATGTTAATAGTGCATATTTGACACCTCTTATTTTAAAAATTTGTTTTTTCTTGTGTTTTTGCTTCAATTTCAGGAGTCTCTATTTTGGAGGTTTGTTCGGCAAAGGCTTTATGTTTAATCCAGAGAGGTAAGCTAAATAGTAATATAATAGCTAAGGTAAGCTGAAAACTGGTAATAGTTCGATAGCTTAAGCGCCATGATGATGTTCGAAGTAAGGTCTGTGCCATAATAAGCGGATCTAGAGTAGCGCCAACGCCCCAAAACGAATGGAGCCAATTCATATGATGGGCCTTGAAGTGAAGTGCCACATAATTGTTAAGAGCTGTATCGACTGATCCAGTGCTAAATCCTAACGGTAGGGCAAATAGAAGTAACCAAATATAAGATGGTGCAAAAGAAATACCAAGTAAGGCGCCCCCTGTCATAACACAACTGATAAAAGTAACTTTACCTGTTCCAAGTTTTTTTATAATATAACCACTGAGAAAGGTGGATATTATTGTACTTCCTGTAATTAACACAGCTACAAGTCCAGCAGTATCTAGAGGCATTCCCACTCAATCTGCATTGCAGGCCAAGTGACACCTAGTAGAGAATCAGGTTGTCCTAAACTAATAAATGCAAGATAAATAATTATTAATAATATTATTGTAATCATAATAATTTCCTTTCTGAGGTCAAATTATTTTTCAATAATTTGAATGTTACAGGATAATTTTTCTAGAGCCATTGATATCAATCCATGAATATAACTATCATGGATATCTTCTTCAAAAATAAATTCTGGAAGATGTTCATCTGGCGTTAAGGTATTGAGTAATGCTCTAATTGATTCAATAAGTTGCTCATTAAAACAGTATCCTGATAAAACAATACTCTTAGGATTAATGACGCAATTAATGGAAGTAATTGTTTTGGCTACAAGCTCAGAAAAAAGGTTTGATTTATTTTGAATTTTTCCTTGATTTTCTAGACTAATGCCAAGAGGTAGAAAGGATACTTCTCCAGCAAAGTTTGACTGTCCTCTTAGAATTTGTCCATTGACAATAATACCTGCACCTGGGTTACCATCTAAAGGATAATAGATGTACACCATGCTTTCAGAGTTTTTATACTGGATTCTATGATAAAATCCAAATGCGGTGCTATTCATATCATTTTCTGCTATGACCGTTAATTTATATTTGTTTGAAAGATATTCTTCAATGGGAATATTCTTAAGTTCTTTGAAATCACAAATACCTATAATTCCTTGATTAACCACACCAGGTACCCCGATACCTAACACTTTAATATTCGGATACATTTTAATCAACATATCTATTACATCTTCAAACTCTACAAGTGTTATCTCATTATATTCTATCAATATTTCATATACATGAATACCGATCAGATTAGCCACAACACAAGATAAACGTTTTGACGTGCCTTCCATACGAGCATGTATTACAGCTACATAAGCATAGTTTTCATTATAAACAAAACGTCTTGCGGGTCTACCACCAGTTGATGCCTCTAGGTCTATTTCTACAACTTCACCTGTCGATAGCAATTCTTTTAGTATATTACCACAGGTTGCAACGCTAAGTCCGGTTGCTTTGGCGATGCTTGTTTTGGTGGAATACTCTTCCTTTTTTAGCGTGGATTTTACTAATTCAATATTAATTTGCTTTAGTTTTATGGAATTAGTTGTCATAATTTTTAATACCTCAACTTTCGTTAACACTTATCATAAGTTATATTTTAAATTGTTTTTTGTGATTTGTCAAGGGACATTGAATGAGTTAATTTTACGGACAAGCCCATTAGAGTTTGAATGAATAAGTTCAAGAGTACTTTCGATAAAGATGGTTCCTTAACTCGAAACAGAGAACATCTAGGAATTTATAATAAATTTCAACCATGAAATATTCTGATTTTGAATGCATATACTAAAGTATGTTACTAAATGAATACTTTAGTATAGTAAACAATTAGTTGACTTTAGACTCTGAAACGAGTGACAATATTGCGTTTTGCACTTTGAACCGCCTAGTAGTAAATATTTTGTTTACTTTGAATGTGAATTGGTATATAATATTAATAGAAGGAGGGGTGAATATGGACATTAAACAAATAGGAACAAATATCCTTTTTTATATAAAAGAACAAAATAAAACCCAAGTGGACTTGGCAAATGGGTTAGGTGCGTCAAAACAAGTGATTAATAAAATTGTAAAAGGTAAAAAAGCAATAAAAACAGATGAGCTTGTTGCGATATCAGATTTTTTAGGAGTATCGGTTGAAGAACTTATAAATACTGAAAAAGAGGTAACTGGAGGAGAATTAGAGGCTGTTCACTTATATGGAGAAATTAAGAATAAAAAGACTGCTGATTTTATTTTGACATTAGTACGTAATCTTTCAACTATGGAAGAGGAGTTGGCTGCTCATGAATTGCTCAAATAATAATTTAAGCGAAGATCTTATTAACCAAATAAATAAAGAAGTAGCCTTTATTAATCAAGAGTACTCACTAACTGCCCCAGGATATTTGAAGGATGAAATCTTTGAGTTGCTAGAAAAAGTAGGAACTCTGATATTTTACCCTATCGAAGAAGAAAATCTTTGGGGTATTTATGTTTTAAATAATGAAAAGCACTACTTTATTATTAATAGTTCTATTGAGCTTGAAAAACAAGTTTTTGCTGGTGCGCATGAACTGGCTCATACTTTAGATATAGCTAAAGTAAAATATGAAATAGTAACGGCTGATTTAATGACTGAGTATGTAAATCATAAAGAGTATGGAGCTGATATTAAGAAAGCGGATTTAGTTGCAAATAGATTTGCAGCTGAATTACTAGTAGGGAAAAAAACGCTTTTTGAAAAGTATAATGAATTACCTGAAACATATAATATATTAGCAAAAGTTGTGTTGTTATCAGATATTTTTCTTGTTCCTTATAAGACGATTGTTAAGAGGTTTGTTGAAACTGGACTGATTACTGATCGAAGCGAAATCAACTCTTTGCTTGAGATAAATGATAAGCAGATAAAAACTGTTGCTGAGAGATACGAATGTTGTAGAAGGAATTATGAAATCACAGAAGAAAGACGCCTTGGGGGGTATGTTAACAAAGCTTTAATGCTTTATGAACATGAACTTAGCACTTTTGAGGAACTTCAAAATAGGCTTGAATTACTGCAAAAAATACCTGAAGATTTTGGGGTTCAAGATGATAGCTTTGATTTATATGAATTCCTTCGTCGTGCTTCTGAGAGTTCAGAAGTGGAGGACGATTATGATGAGGAAGACTAGGAGTTCACTTATTGATACTGATATAATTCTTAAAATTGGTGAGTATAGAGGAGAAAAACTACTAAGAAAAATTCTATGTAGTTTTGGATATAATCTTTATTTACATGAATACGTAGTTCAAGAGGAATTGATATTTGGTGGATTAGCATTAGAACAACTTCATGAAATGATTGATTCAAATGAGATAATTGTAATGAGTGTATCAGATTTGAATGATGATGAATTAAATGAATACAATTCTACACTTCAATTATTAGCAAATGAAATGAAAGTGGATTTGCGAAGAAAAAGGGATCGTAATGCGGGAGAAGTAAGATCGATGGCGATGGCTTTTGCTAAAGATTTCGAATATTTTATATCAGACGATGGCGGTGCTAGAGTAGCAGCAAAAAAACATTTACAAAAACTCGATGGAACTTATTTACAAACAATCCGAATGAAAGATGTAATTCTCCATATCAGGGATAATGAAGAGGACCTGGGTATAAATCGGAAGATTGCAAAAAGGCTATATCTACATGGGACAAACTCCAATTTGGCGAGAACTCAGGATGAGTCCAGAGAACTTAAAAGAATTAGAGCAATTCTTAAAAATGAGTTTGATAATAATTTGTGGCCAAAAGAATAGCGATAAGTAAAAAAATTAATTAATAGTATGTTTAAATACATACTGTTTTTTGTGTGCGACGGGCAGTTGCACTTTTGTAGAATTTATTACAAAGATTGAATGTTAAAGGCAGCGACTACGATACCTAGGTAAAAACGAGTCTAGAGCCTGTAAATTCAATTTTCT
>JAGMES010000233.1 GCA_023128035.1 Halanaerobiales bacterium
AAAAATAGTATTAACTCAGTCTCATCTATATGAATTAGTTAACTGTGATACTAAAATTGTGAACCTTTCAAATGACGAAATATTTACAGCAGATAATACTAATTTGGAAAATGTAAATAAGTCTACTGATCTAGCATATGTCATTTATACATCAGGCTCTACTGGTAAACCAAAAGGAGTAATGGTGGAACACAAATCATTGCTCAATCTGACATGGTGGCATATTGACTATTATTCAGTAACATCATTAGATCAGAGTACAAAATATGCTGGATTTAGTTTTGATGCTTCTGTATGTGAGATATTCCCATACATTTTGAAGGGTGCAACAATTCATATCATTTATGATGAGATTAGATTGGATATGCAAAAATTAAACGATTACTATGAAGCAAATAACATTACAATAAGCTTTTTACCTACTCAGATTTGTGAGCAAATTATGTTATTAAACAATCAATCATTAAGAATTCTTAACACTGGAGGAGATAAACTAAAATCTTATAATCCTCAGAGATATAGATGTATCAATAATTATGGCCCAAGTGAAGGTACAGTTGCTTCAACATGTTATGAAGTAACAGAAAACCTTGACAATATACCGATTGGTAAACCTATCTCTAATACACAGGTATATATCCTTGACAAAAATAATGCTTTACAACTAATGGGTGTCCCAGGAGAACTATGTATTTCTGGAGATAATTTAGCGCGTGGATATTTAAATAGACCTGAGTTAACAGCAGAAAAATTTATATTAAATCCGTTTATGCAAAATGGTGAGCGAATTTACCGAACAGGGGATTTAGCAAGATGGCTTCCTGATGGGAATATAGAATTTTTGGGAAGAATAGATCATCAGGTGAAAATCAGAGGCTTTAGAATCGAATTGGGCGAAATTGAAAACCAATTATTGAAACATGATCAGGTCAAAGAAACAGTAGTTATTGAGAGAATGGATCATAATAATTATCAATATCTATGCGCATATATAGTTTCTGATGTAGAACTATCAGTATCAGAATTGCAGGCTTATCTCTCAAAAGAATTACCTGAATATATGATTCCATCATATTTTGTCAGACTTGATAAGATACCTTTGACATCCAATGGAAAAATTAATCGAAAAGCATTACTTGAACAAGCTATAGAAGTTAATACTGGAGAAGGATATGTAGCTCCGACCAATGAAATAGAAAAGAAATTAGTAGATATCTGGTCAGAAATTTTAGGAATTGATAGAATTGGTATCCATGATAGCTTTTTTGAGTTGGGTGGACATTCCTTAAAAGCTATGCAGGTAATATCTAAAATATCTAAAGAGATGAATGTAGAACTTCCACTACGAGAGATCTTTAAAACACCTACAATAAAAGAGTTGGCAGAATATATATGTCTATCAGAGAAAAAAGCTTATTATGCAATAGAAAAGTTACAAGAAAATGCTAATGGGTATTATCCAGTGTCTTCCGCTCAGAAGAGAATGTTTATAGTAAACCAATTTGAAGTTAATAGCACAAACTATAATATGCCTGGTGCGATGTTTATTGAAAGTGATGTTGATTTTGAAAGATTAGAAGAACTCTTTAAAGCATTGGTGAAGCGACATGAACCATTTAGAACATCTTTTGAAATGATTGATGGAAAAGTAGTCCAGAGGATTTATCATGATCTAGAATTTAAACTAGAGTATCTAAAAGCAGACGAAAATAAAGTACAAGAGGCTGTAAATGAATTTGTAAAACCATTTGATCTGAGTAAAGCACCACTATTACGGGTAGGCTTTGTAAAGGTAGGAGAGAAACATTTACTTCTCTTTGATATGCATCATATTATCTCAGATGGTGTATCAATGGATATATTGATCAAAGAGTTTATCAATCTTCATTTTGGAAGAGAATTGCCAGAATTGATAGTTCAGTATAAAGATTTTGCAGCATGGCAGAATAAGTTCTTTGAATCAGAAGAGATGAAAAAACAGGAAGTATACTGGTTAGAAACTTTTAAACAAGGTACGATACCTGTTTTGAATATGCCAATCGACGTGCCGAAAAGACCTGCAGTGATGAGCTTTGAAGGTGATAAAGTTAGTTTTACATTACCAGAAGAGTTAATTCAAGGTTTGAGAGAATTGGCAACTGAACATAATGGAACACTATTTATGATTCTGCTAGCAGCATATAATATTTTACTATCTAAATATACAGGTCAAGATGATATCATAATAGGTACACCTATAGCAGGAAGACCACATCCAGATTTAGATAATTTGATCGGTATGTTTGTTAATACTCTGGCTATGCGAAACTATCCTTATATGGATAATAGCTTTGTTGAATTCTTTACTGAAGTAAAAGAAAATACTTTAAAAGCTTTTGAAAATCAGGATTTCCAGTTTGAAATGCTGGTAGAAAAATTGGATCTGCAGAGAGATCTCAGCCGAAATCCACTCTTTGATACTATGTTTACTTTACAGAATTTCGCGGGCCAAAGTGACGATAATCGTGAATCTAAATTGATCGCTAACTTCTCAAATAAAGTTGCAAAATTTGATCTTTCCTTAACAATGGTAGAAAGAAAAGATCAGATTCAAGGTAGCTTTGAGTATAGTACTAAACTTTTCAAAAAATCTACTATGGAAAGATTAGTAAAACATTTTGTAAACATAGTTACAGCAATCGTTGAAAATCCAAAGAGACCAATTGCAGAAATCGAAATGCTTACTCATGAAGAAAGATTAAAAATTTTAACGGAGTTTAACGATACTCAAGTTGAATATCCAGTTGATAAAACATTAAATCAGTTATTTGAAGAACAGGCCCAGAGAACTCCAGATCAGATTGCACTTGTTTTTGAAGATAAAAAGATGACTTATCAGGAATTGAGCGAAAAATCTAACCGTCTGGCTAAACTTTTGCGCAAGAAAGGTGTGGGCAGAGATCAGATAGTTGGAATGATTCTAGAACCTTCCTTTGAAATGGTGATAGGAATCTTTGCAATCTTAAAAGCAGGAGGAGCTTATCTGCCAATTGATCCTGGGTATCCTGCAGAGAGAATCGGATATATTCTTGCCGATAGTAAACCTAAGATGATTTTAACTCAATCAACTTTCTTAAGTGAGATTCAGTTTGCTGGTGAATTGGTCAATCTTGATGATAGTAATTTATATCTAAACAATCTGGATAACTGTGGAACGGTAAGTACGGAGAATGTAAATCACTCAAATGATCTGGCTTACATCATTTATACCTCAGGAACTACGGGAAGACCTAAAGGGGTTATGGTAGAACATCAGAGTGTGGTTAATTTGGTAAATTGGTATAATGTCAACTATCTAGTAAATGAACATCAAAATGTCTTACAGATGACTACTTATACATTTGACCCTGCTGTTGAACAGATATTTGGTACACTCTGTCATGGTTCAACACTTCATCTAATCATAAATGAAGTGAAGTTGAACAAAGAATTATTCAGAAAATATATCGAAGAACACCAGATAAGTATAATTGATATGGTTCCATCAGCTATGAAGGAATTGCTCATAGATGAAGAAAGAATAGAAAGAATTAGAGTAGTGATCAGTGGTGGAGAAAAACTGGATGATTATTTGAAAGATCAACTCATCAATCTAGGATATAATGTCTATAACCATTATGGTTTAACAGAGACAACAGTTGAAGCTTTGGTTTCCAAATGTTCTGCTGATAAAGTTGTTTTGGGTAGACCGGTATCTAACACAAAATGCTACATCCTTGATAAACAGAATCATCTGGTGCCGATCGGTGTTGTAGGCGAGATATGTATTGCTGGAGACTGTTTGGCAAGAGGATATTTGAATAAAGAAGAGCTGACAAAGGAAAGATTTATTTCAATTTCTTTAAATGGTCATGAGGAAAGAATCTATAAAGCAGGAGATTTAGGTAGATGGTTGCCTGATGGAACTGTTGAGTTTGTAGGCAGGATAGATTCTCAGGTGAAGATCAGAGGTTTTAGAATCGAGTTAGCAGAGATAGAACATCACTTATTTTCTTACGATGGTATCAACGATACTGTGGTTATAGATCATGAGGATAATGAAGGTAATAGATATCTCTGTGCTTATGTAGTAGCTGATTCTGATGTAGTAGTGTCAGATATTCGTAGCTTTTTAGCAGAAGAATTACCTAACTATATGATACCATCTTATTTTGTACAGTTAGAGAAATTACCACTAACTTCGAATGAGAAGATAGATCGAAAGGCATTGCTAAAACCTGATGGAGAAATAGTTAGAGCAGAATATGTAGCTCCGTCGAATGAGATTGAAGAAAAGTTTGTTAGTATATGGGCGGAAATCCTGAGAATTCAGAAAGTAGGGGTTACAGATAATTTCTTTGAGATTGGTGGACACTCCTTAAAGGCTACCTCAATGATAACGAAGGTCTATAAAGAGTTTACGATAAATCTTCCATTGAGAGAGATTTTTAGGACTCCGACGGTTAGGGAATTGGCAGGGTATATTCAGAATGTTGAGGGTGGAATAAGTTATCCAAAAGATGATAATCTTGTTCTGTTAAGACGAGGAACAGAAAATTTGAATCTATTCTTTGTACATGGTGGAGATGGAGAAGTAGAAGGATATGTAGATTTAGCTGAAAGGTTGAATCCTGAGTTTAATTGCTGGGGCATTAGGGCTGATAGGCTTAATGGGTATGCGCCGAAGAATGTAACGGTTGAGGAGATGGCGGATAGATATATTGGGAAGATCAGGATGATTCAAGAGGTTGGGCCATATTATATTGCTGGGTGGAGTTTAGGAGGAACAATTGTATTTGAAATGGTTCGTCAGTTAGAGCAGATGGATGAAAAAGTTCAGTTCTGTGGAATTATCGATTCGGTGCCGCCAAGGAAAGGTCAGAAAGTAGGTAAGTTTACTTTAGAGTCTGAGATTAAGTTGGTGGAGAAGCTTGTTGGTGATGGAGAGATTGGAGAAAAGTTGAAAGATGTCTCTTCGATAAATGAAGTTTGGGCATTAGTTGTAGAGTATATAGAAAAGATGGATTTGGATATTGATGTTATTAGAAGATTAATTCCAAATAATCTGGCTAAGGTGATACCAAATTATGATCAATTGTCGATTGGAGAATTGATCTACTATAACAATGTTATTCGGACTTTGGATAATGCACAAGCCATATATAGTCCATCAGATAAAATCCAGGCACTGATTAATTTCTTTAAGGCAGATAAAACACCAATAAATCTTGCTGAATGGGAGTCACTTTGCTTAAACCCAATTAAAGTGTACAATATCCCTGGTGATCATCATTCGATATTAAAATCTCCAGATGTGGTTCAGCTTTCAGAAAGATTTATAGCTATATTTAATGAGAGTGTGATTAAGTAAATTGAATTGAGATTCTTCGGTGAAGATTTGGTATATTAAAAATACTTTAAGTTGTCTGCTTATTTATTGTGGTGATGAAATTGAATTTGCTTTGAAAAAATCCAAAACACAAACCTCATTAGCTATATTAACCAAGTGGGTCATCTATTTAAATTAATGTTTGTTACTTTTTATTCATTAGCGAGTTTTTGAATTTTTTAAGAGAAAGTTTTGTAATATTTTCAATAGCATCTAAAGGTAAGTTTCTTTCAATCATATTTTTGGCAACTTTAAAAAAGAGGACGAAAAGTAGTGAACTCGTCCAGCTAAAGCTGAACATCGGGGCTTCAGTAGGGGATTCTACCCCCACTGAAGATTAAAAACAATTCCCACCACTTATAGAAGTGGGGGTCTTAACTCA
>JAGMES010000234.1 GCA_023128035.1 Halanaerobiales bacterium
AGTGATCGGCGTTTCTACCGTGACTCGGAAATTCAAGTGAATTATTTACTAATATAAACCTTAAAAAAAGTTTAAGGTATGAAGGGAGATAATAAAGTGAGTAAACACAAATTTATTGATGAATACGATTATGATATTGCTGTGTCGTTTGCAGGAGAAGATCGAGATTTAGTTGTAGAATTTGTTAAAAAACTTAGAGATAACGACGTTAGAGTATTTTATGATAAATCAGAACAAGCTAATTTGTGGGGGAAAAATTTGTATCAGTACTTATCTGACTTGTATTATTCTAAGGCAAAATATTGTATAATATTTATCTCAGAAAAATATATTGAAAAACGTTGGACAAAGCTTGAACTTAATAGTGCTCAGACTAGAGAATTTGAACAAAATCAAGAATACATATTGCCTATTCTGTTAGATCAAGCTACAGTCCCAGGTATTTTGTCTACAAAAGAATATATTGATATTAAGGAAAATTCAATTGATGAAATTGTTTTGTTAATGTTAGAAAAGTTAAATAAATCTATTGTTAAAAACGATAACGAAATAATAAATAATATTGAACCAAGTTTGTTGAAACATATCATGAATGAAATTGAATATTATAGAAAAAATGATATAACAATATATACACCTCAAATATTGTTAATTTTACTTACTTATCGTGGAAGTGTTTTGAAAAGAGTATTAAATGAAATTAATACAGCTTTTGGAGAGTATTTATGTGATGTATTTAAGAGGGAAAATGAAAGATACAAGTCACTTAATTTAAAGTTTGATACTAATTTAAATTTGAATAAATTATTAGGTTTGAATGAAGCAGAATTTTTTAGAGAAAAAGAAGGGCGACCGTATATAACTGAAAACCTGATTTCTTATTCAGTATTAAATAAAAAATCAAGGACAATTGATCAATTGGTAAAACGGTTGGGAGATAAACAGTTTAAAGAAATTAAGGAAGAAATTAAAGAAAACAGGACTCCATTTAATGAAAGTTGGTGAGTATTTGATGAAAAAAAAATATACTGAACAAGGTAATTTTGTTGGTTCTCCAGTAATAGATGAGCTTAACTCTTCAGGACAATCTAACAACTTATCCATTTCAAAAGAACTGTCTATTTCAAAGGAACGAATTTCCATAAATACTAGCAATAGAACTTTGGATAAATATAAGGTAGGGGATTATGTCAATCACTATTTTATAGAAAAACTTGTTAAAAGCAATAATTCAAGCAAGGTATATATATGCAAGAGAACAACAGATAATTGCAGGTATGTTCTTAAAACTATAGATTCAAAATTTAGTTCACATAGTGGAATAAAGCGCATTATAAAAGAGATGGATAGGATGAATTCTATTACTCGTCATGCCAATGTAATAAGTACACATGAATCATTTATTAAAAATGATATTCCTCATATTGTTATGCCGTACATGAGAGGAGTAATAGAGAACAATAAGTACTATGGGTGTTCGTTAGAAGACATTATAAAAAACGGATGGAAGTTTTCATTTCCCGAAGCAATTTGGATTTCTATTCAAGTATGTAGAGGAATAAAACATTGTCAACAGTGTATCACGGATTTTGTCCATGGTGATATTAAACCTAGTAATGTTCTTTTTGAACCACTTGATGAAGACGCTATACTTGTAAATGGTTTATTAAAATATCGGGTAGTTATATCAGATTTTGGGGTTACTGGACAAACTCCGGGCTTTTACGTTTCATCAAAAGAAGAACCGCCTACAAAAGAGGATGATATTTTTGCCTTTTTTAAAACAATTGAGTTCATTTATAAAAATCGTCTAGAAGAAGAAAATATTTCTATATTTTGGAAAAGTTTTAATAATGGGATTTATGAAATACTTTACTCTGATGTTAGCAGTCATATAAGAATACAAACTTCATTTACTTCATTATATAGTGCTTATGCAGAAGCATTTGAAATTTTTTTTGATTCTGAGATAGTTGCAGAAGATATATTACCCATTTTTAAAGAAACTACTCGAATGAAAGCTTTTGAAGCTCTTAACAAGATTAACTTCTATATTCAGATTAAAAAAGATTATAAAACTGCTAAAAAAAATCTGCTTGAATTATTAGAAAACCCACAGATAAAAAATGAATATTTTGATGACATTCCAGTTAAAGTTATAATATTGTTAAGACTTCTTGCAATATATTTTCTTACAGAAGATTGGAAAATGTATAAAGTAACTCTTGAAAATATACATAGTGATATCAAAATGATTAATCGACCAATAAAATATAATGGAGAATACCTTTATTCTAATGATTTAGATGATGATTTGCGAATAGCAGAATATATTTATGAAGTTGTGTATGGTGATAAATATGCGCTAAAAATTCTTATCAGTTCAATAACAACTAACAATGCTTCTCAAGAATTATTATTATTTATATTAAGATATATTGAACATGAAATTGATATGCATCCTCTATATGAAAATAAATTGCGTATACTCCTTGAGAGTTTAGAAAAAGAAAATTCAAAATATGTTAAAGTTACTTATCCTTTAGGTATGTTTTACATGATGAAAGAAGATTACTATAATGCAATACCATACATTGAAGCTGCATTTAATTGTAATAAGGATGGAATTACAGAATGTTATTATTATGCCATATGTTTATATAAAACAAAAAAGGTTATTTATTCAATGATGTATTTTGAACGTGTATATGACATATATGTTACTCAGCATGGGTTTTTAAACCCAAATAATTCTGTTATAGGTATGGCATTGTATAGTCTTTACTATTTGTGTGATTTTGAATGTTTATTAAGTCATTGGACATGTTATTTAAATTTAACGTTTACAATAGCAGATGATAGTGACTTGGAATTTAGAAAAAAGATGGAAGACTTAGCTCAAATGGCATTAGAAAGTAAAGAAAAACTTGAAGAATGGAGAGAATTAGATAGATGGAATGACATAAAGCCTGATGAGATAATGAAAAGGGTTAAGACGATTTTAGGATTAAAAAAATATATCCGCGATTATTTAAATAATAAACGTATTAAAAATATTTATTCTGAAAGGTATCGTTCTACCATTCAGATATTTCTTGAAGTGACAAGAACTTTAACATATTACTATTTGAGTATACAAGATTTTAGAATGTCAATAAAAATGTGTAATGATGCTCTTGAAATTGACGAAACTTATTTTTCTGCCCTTTATTTAAAAGGGAAAAGTTACTATTTATTATTTTCTGACAGTAAAAACATTGACGACAAAATGATTGCTCTTGAATCATTTTATCTAGCATTAGAATATGTACATGCGATGTTTCCTGGGAAAAAAGGCGAAATAAGTGATGAAGCTAAAAATTATATTAGTGAAATACAAGAGTATATAGAAGAGCTTTGACTGCATTATATGAGTACTTGCCTGATAATAACAATCCTGTATATACTTTCGTTAAAGAAATAGTAGATGAGTATAGCAATGATTTAAGTGAAGAAGAACTGAAAAACTGGGCAAAAGAATTGGTGTCTGCCCTTAATTTAGCTATTAAGTAAAATTTTTAATTATAATTTGCAATATTAAGTTAATTTTACAACAGAACTTCCGATAACACGGCATAAACTACATTTTCTCCGCTATCGCTACGAAAACGTCGTCTATGCCGAATCTGTTGTTCTGCGAAATGATGCAAGAGCGAAAACTTAAAAACGATGAATCAGTTTATAACGATTGATTATGAATCTGTGTTGAGGACACCAAATAGTCAGTTGTTTTTACCATGATTGTAAAATGAGTAGGTGATTAACCGCTTTCGGGAGATTCAGATAAGAAAATATATCTGATTTAGGTAAGTTGCCAAGTATTGAAAGCTTAAATTCATCTAGAAGATCTTGCAATCAAAGTAATAGAGATAAAACATTTAAGACTTATGTAGATAATGCGGTAAGTTCTATATCTTGTTAGAAGTGTACCTCACTTTCATTGAGCAAGGATCACTTCTTTTACGTGAATATGGTGAAAGTTCACCAGGACGTCATGATACCGTCACGTCCTTTAGCATTGAGCTGACCTTGTTAGAAAACAACAACGTCAGCATGGTTGAAAAATAACGCTATTGCTCTTATTTTTCTTTAATTAGAACAAGTTTAAAAGATAAAAAATTCCTATTGTTTATAATTATTGACTAGAATAGTTAAAATTTAGATTAATATTTACGAAGGGAGAGATAAAATGAGTTTTGTGAGAAAAGAATTGCTTATCAAACATAAAGTAATTGAAGATGCTTTCGACTATCAAGGTTTTGATCCAAAAATATCAAAAATTTATGCGTATTTTGAAAATTCATTCCAAAAATTATTTGACGACTATGCAAGCGTGTTCAATATAAATGATTGTTGTTTTTATATTAAAAATGATGTTAGGTGCAATGCCTTTGCTTCAAAGAAAAAAGGTTATAATATCATAGGTATTACCAATGGTTATCCTATTTTGTTGAAAAATAAATTTCGCAAAGAATATTTCGAGAATATTTTATTAGCTGCACTTATCAATGAAAAACCTTTATCTGAAGCTTATTGCGATTTATATGAGGATTCAGACTTTGATTTCAGTGAATTTTTATTAAAGTGTTCAATAAAATTTACTTTTAATCATGAATTTCAACATATTCTTCAATTCAATTCTATTCGCAAAAACAATAATAATTATTTGTTGCATGAAAATCTTGAAATGTCAGAATTTAATATGAAAAAACATATATGGGAATATGATGCAGATAGAATTGCATGTTATGAAGTTTTAAAATATGTATTTGGTGTATATAGAAAACTTAAAGATAAAAATGATGAGAAGCTTAAATGTTTGTTATTTGTTGGGTGTGCGAGCATGATTATAACACAAAATTTATTTTATTTCGGAATTATGAATCAGATATATCCAAAATATTCCATCAAAAAAGTAGAATTTTATATAACAAAGTATTCCCATCCTCATCCATTAGTAAGATGCATGAATATACTTGAATGTTACTATAATAGTATCGCAAGTGATTTCCAAAATTTAACAATAGATCCTCAACAACTTTTAAATAACACAGTATATATTATGAAGTTATATTTCGATGCACTTGTTCCAGAACAGAATATTATTGATCACTTTTTTAGTGAATTATCAGTACATTTAGATGATATAAATCAATATAATCAAGAATTATATGATTTTGCAATAAAAGATACAGCAATTAGAAATTTATTATTGTCTCGAAACATTAATATTGAATGATTTTAGAACTTAAATAGATTAAGCGATTGAGTATAAATAAGTATTTTAATAAAAAGATTTGGTTTTTATTGGGATTAATTTATCGCTAGGGTTATCTTCATAGGAAGATGATCATTCCATTAAAAAACCATGTTACTAAACTCATTTATTGTTTTATAATGATTTTCAATGTGCATTGCTTATAATTACCGAGTATTGTTATGGCGTATATAATGAATAGGTGGCCATTAAGAAAATAGTTAAGTTAGTTTAGTTCTCTTATAGATAAAGCAAATAAGATAGTATTTAAGAAATTGATACTTTTTCTATAGTAAAAAAGTATCAATAAAGGTGAAATTTTTTTAAAGCCTAAGGAGTAATTTTTTTGTTCTAATGAGGGCACTTCGCAGAACAACGGATATACGGTTCCGCTACGCTCCACCCAAATTCTACCTCCACTACGTTACGGTAGAACTTCGCATATCCAAATGTTGAACTAAACCGCTCTGCG
>JAGMES010000235.1 GCA_023128035.1 Halanaerobiales bacterium
CAAACTGAAGATGCTGCTAACGTGTGGGGTAACCCTGTTCCTTATTTAAAAAGTGTTAGCTCAAATTATGATCTGGAAGCTACTAATTATTTGCATGAAAAAACTTTTTCCTGGTTAGAATTAGATCAATCTCTAGGCACAAATCTGGCCCAGAGGATTCAGGAAGGACAAAATATAAATGAGATGAAACTTACTCAAGGGGATTCTGGATTATTAGATATTTTGGAGATGAGTTCAACTGGTCGAATTTTACAGATTAGAATTGATAGCAAAATCTTTGATGGTCAGGATGTAAGAGTAAAATTGGGATTGACATCTACAAAGTTTGAGTTGGAAGTAATAGCTGAAGGTCTGAAATTTACTACTTATGGGAATGGCCATGGGGTAGGGATGAGCCAATATGGTGCAAATGGATTGGCAATGGAAGGAAAACAGTATAAGGAGATTCTTAAGTTTTACTATTCTGGGATTCAATTTGGATTGCTAAAATAATAATAGTTTGAGTATAATCAGTCAAGCTAGAACTTTATATAATAAAAAACCTTTTCCAAATGTTATTCGAATTAATGATAAACATAACGAATATAGAAATGCAATTTCTGCTGATACTTCTCTGAAAATATTGGAGTATAAGGTGTTTATTGGGCTTATTAGTAAGGGAGAGTGTTTTAACTTTGATTATCCGATATTAAAAATTTTATTTAATGACCTTGCAAGTTTATTTGGATTTGCAATCGGTTGCTATAGGAGAGAAGTAGAGAAAATTTATTTAGAAAATGGGGGGGAGAGTATATGAAAAGAAAAACTCCAAAGAGAAATCGTGTAAATGTTTCATATTTAAAAAAAGCTTCTCCTGGCGAGTTATATGAAATGGTTCAAAAAGGAACCATTGACATGGTAGATGTAGTTCAACGATATTATCCTAGAATGAGTCGGAAAGAGTTAGTCAGTAAATTTGAAGTGAAGTAATTTGAATAGTTACAAAGGTATATATTTTTTTAAAAACCTTGCTTTTGATATAAAGCAAGGTTTTTTTTATTTTTTTCCAGTATAAACTCTTCATAACTGGTGAAAATAGTTATGGAGGTGATAATTTTGGTAAAAAGTAAAAAGGAACGTTTGCCTTTTCATATTACGAAAGACCAACACATGTTGCGATTAAAGTTAAAGGAAACAATGATCGGAGTCTCTAAGAGGTATAGAAAAATTCCAAAACGTTTATGGTCATCCTTAATTATTGTAGTTGGAATTTGTTCAATTACTTTAATTGCCTTATTTCTTAATGGATCTCAACAAACAGATTTAGCAGACCCTCCTATTTTTAATGATACGAAGAATGTAATATTTGATGAAATAGGTGAACTTCAAGTTCAAGTGCCCTCATTACCACAAGTAGAACTTAGTACTGAAAGTTTATCACTTGAGTTCCCTAATAATCAGGCAGTATTAGAAGAAACCATAGAAGATGAGCCAGCACAACTTGCCACTAAAATAATTAGCGATCCTTTAAAAAGTGGATCGTCGCCTATAAACGCAGAAGAATCGTTTGTTTTAGCGATTATTTATCCATTGCAGCGTGAGGGTGCGATTATTACTAATTTTGGTTGGTATTATCATCCGATTCTAGAGGTGTGGAAGTTTCATCAAGGGGTAGACTTAAGATGCAAAAAAGGTGATTTGGTGATGGCTTCAGAATCTGGTAAAGTGAAACAAATTAAGGAAACTGATAAAGAAGTTATGATAGTTATTTTGGAACATGGTGATGGTTGGACAACCACATATGGCCAAATAAGCGAAGTAAATGTTAGAATAGGAGATCAAATAGCGAAAGGTCAGAAATTAGGAAAAATCGGACAGAGTACAACAGCCATTGAACCTCATCTCCATTTCGAAATACGCCAAAATGGGGAGTTAACTAATCCGGTCGAATATTTACCATAACTTAACTTCTGAATATATATTATGATTAGCCCACAAAAAGTAGTCGCACTTGCATACCATATAAAGTATTGAAATGGCGGTGTCAATACTTTATATGGTATGCAAGTGCGACTAAAATACTTTTTGTGGACTAATCATATTACGGAATATTTCCTCCAACCCTTCATATACATAGAGTAGTATCATGTAGGGGTAGGGGGGATTTTTATGAAAGACTACATACAGAAAAGGGTTTTGGAAGTAGCTAATTACATATATCAGACACGGGCAACTGTAAGACATGCAGCGAAAGTGTTTGGTGTAAGTAAGAGTACGGTGCATAAGGATGTGACTGAAAGATTACATGAGATAGATGAAAATTTATCTGATATGGTTAAAAAAATATTAGAATTTAATAAGGCAGAACGTCACATCCGGGGTGGCGAGGCTACAAGGCAAAAATATCTTCAAGAGAAAAGATGAATAAGTTTATACTAAATGAAAAAAAAGCAGGATATACTTGACGAAATATAGAATAATTTATTGGGTAGATATGTAACTTAGTCTGTAATGTTGCTAAATCACGCATAATTTACTGAGGAGGGCTGAAATGTTTGGTTTATCTATATCAAAGAAGATCGGAATAGACTTGGGAACAGCTTCAATTTTAGTTTATGAAAAAGGTAAAGGTATAGTAATGAAGGAACCTTCTGTTGTGGCTATGGAAAAGGGAACCAAACGAGTTTATGCTGTAGGTGAAGAAGCAAGAAGAATGTTAGGGAGAACCCCTGGGAATATTGTTGCAATTCGTCCGTTACGGGAAGGTGTTATTGCTGATTTTGAAGTTACAGAAATTATGCTTAAATATTTTATAAAAAAAGTTTGCGGTAAATATTCTTTAGCTAAGCCATTAATAATGGTTTGTGTGCCAGTAAATGTAACTGGTGTTGAACAGAGGGCAGTTATTGAAGCTGCCATGCAAGTTGGTGCTAAGAGAGTTTTTTTAATTGAAGAACCGTTAGCAGCAGCAATTGGTGCTGGTTTACCAATCCATGAACCTTATGGAAATATGATTGTTGATATTGGTGGAGGGACATGTGATATTGCGGTTATTTCCTTGGGAGGTATAGTAGTAAGTGAATCATTACGGATTGGTGGCGATAAGTTTGATGAAGCCATTATTCGTTATGTCAAATCTCACTATAATCTTTTGATTGGAGAGCGGACAGCAGAAGAAGTAAAAATTGCCATTGGTACTGCTCACCCAAATGTTCAAGAAGATACTACATATGATGTACGTGGTCGGGATATAATGAGTGGTTTGCCTAAAAATATTACCTTGACTCCGCAGGAGATATATGATGCCTTATTTGAGCCAGTTCAATCTATCATATCTTCAGTCAAACGTGTTTTAGAACAGACTCCACCAGAGTTGGCTTCTGATATAATAGATAAAGGTCTTGTGCTAACAGGAGGAGGCGGTTTACTTAGAGGTTTAGATCGCTTGATAAGCGAAGAAGCAAGAATTCCGGTGGTTTTGGCTGAAGATGCTTTATCTTGTGTTGCTATTGGCACAGGGATGGCGTTAGAGAATCTTGATAAACTTGAAAATAGTTTAATCTCCAATAACAACCGTTCCATGGTCCGCAGCTTTTAGTTACGAGCGGAATCATTAATTGAGAGGGTGGGATTTTGTTGAAGAGATTATTTGTCATAATAGTCCTTGTATTACTTATCCTAAATTTTGCGCAATTTAATGTAATTGCATATCAACAAGATGAAATTATGACAATTGCAGAAGTTCAGGTTGGGATGAAAGGAATTGGTAAGACAGTTATTTCAGGTCTTACAGTTGAAGAATTTGATGTCGATATTTTAGGAATTCTTAAAGATAGAGGTCAGGGTACTGATTTAATTTTAGTCCAGGTGAGTGGTCCTGTGATTGAAAAAACTGGAGGAATTGCTGAAGGTATGAGTGGAAGTCCTGTATATGTAGATGGGAAACTAATAGGGGCTATTGGATATGGATGGGGTTTAACTGACCACACTATCGGTATGGTTACACCTATTGAGAGTATGTTAAAGGTTTTTGATCTAGATAAGCATTTGCTAAAAAAAGTTAAGCCTATTCAGATAGATTTAAGACATAATGACCCTGAAAAATCTAGTCTTTACAGTTCTGGAAAAAGGGATAAGTGGACAGAGGTTGAATTATCTGATCCCATTAATCTGGGTAGTCGGGAGATTAAACAAATTAATTTTTGTAAATCTTTTGAGGTTGCTTATAATGGGAACTTTGCAAATGATACTCTTGTAGCTTATCCGGTAAACACGCCATTGCAGGTGAGTGGTTTAACTGGAAGAGCTTTGGAACGCCTGATGCAAGACTTAGAGCGTTTTGATTTTATACCCGTAAAGACTGGCGGAGGGAGCCTTTCAGGTGATCAGAAGTATACAGTTGAGCCAGGAAGTGCTATTGCAGTTCAGTTAGTTAGAGGAGATATTAATGTTTCTGCTATTGGTACTTTAACTTATATCAAGGATAATAAAATTTTAGCATTTGGTCATCCATTTCTCTCTTTAGGAGATGTAGAGTATTTTCTATCAGGAGCAAAAATTTTGACTGTTATTGATCAACTTAATATGCCTTTTAAATTGGGGGTTCCGTTGGAACCAATAGGAGTTATTACTCAGGATAGAAATGCTGCTATTGGAGGTAGGATAGATAGATTACCAAAAATCATTCCTTTTAATATCAATATTTATGATTTAGACGTAGATAAAATGCAAGAGATTCAGTTTCAAGTAATTCGTGATGAAGAGTTATTGGTCTCTTTAGCCATTAATTCGATTTTACAAACTATAGATATTGCCATTGATCGGAAGGGATTTGGCACTTCGACGATGTATCTGCAAATAATAGGGGATAATTTACCAGATAGAATGGTTTCATTTAGTAATATGTATTATAGCGGTAGTGATATAGCTGCTAATTCTCTTAATGACATATACAATATTCTATCAATGATAGTAAATAACCCTTTCAAGAAAGTGAATCTAGCCAGTATCAGTGTCGATATTCAGGTAGCACGTCAACGTCAAATGGCAATTATTGAAGAAGTGAAATTGTTAAATGATCAGTTGAAGCCTGGAGATACAGCAGATGTTCAAGTTACATTTAGACCTTTTAGGGATGAGCTATTTACGAAAATTTTCAAGGTACCCATACCTGAAAACATTCAGACAGGGGAAGCTTCTCTCACTGTATCAGGAGGAATTTATGGAGCATATAGTGATATGGAAACCTCTGTTCTAGAGACAAACCAAACAGATCAGGTGATAGCAGAACATTATAAACATCTAAATGAGCTATTAGATGTTTATTTAAAACAACCTAAAAATAATGATCTGGTTATTGAAATTATTCCTTATTATATTGATGTGCTGGAAACTGTTGATAGTATGGATGAATCAGATGAAGTTGTGGTTTCCGAAACGGAAAAAGAAAGGTTAGATAGTGATTCTTTAGAATTACAAATGCAAATTGAACTGAGTCATTCAGAAGAATCAGAAAGTACATCATCTGACAAAGAAGAGATTAGTCAATTCATAAGTGAGATTTTTAATACAGATTATGTGTTAGAAGGAAGTTTAACTCTGGAGATAACGATAATGCAATCGACTTTTATAGAGAATGAAGAATCTACAGAAGTATATCTTCCTCTGGAAAATCAAAAAAAGGAAAATTAACGGAGAGCACAGGGAGTTAGTACCTGTGCTTTTTTTAGAGATAAGAAGTCAGAAG
>JAGMES010000236.1 GCA_023128035.1 Halanaerobiales bacterium
GTTCTAACATAATTCCTACTATCTGATCTGATTGAACACCTTTCGTCCGTAATACTCTTGCTAATTGATTGGCTTTTTCATTTAATTCACGATAGGTTAATTGCTCATCATTAAATAAAACTGCAGTTTTATTCGGATTCTGTTCTACCTGTTTTTCAAATAACTGATGGATTGTTTTATCTTTCAGATACTCTGCTTTTGTATCATTAAACTCAGATAATATTTTCCTCTTTTCTTCCTCACTTAAAATTTCAACTTCAGATAGTTTTAATTGGGGATTTTTTAGTATTAGCTCGAAGAAAGTAATCAGATGACCCACAATCTGCTCAATTGTTTCTTTTCTAAATATAGTTGAATCATATTCTAAATAGCCTTCTATCCTATCATCTTTCATAACAAAAGAAAAAAACGTATCACATTTTTGATCAGCAACATAACCTAGATCATGAATATTTTCTAACATCATCATTATGTTAGATAAAGGGAATCTGTTCTCTATTGTTGGTATGTTCAACTCTTCTAATACTTTATTTAATGGATAGTTTTGATGCTTATTCGCTTCAGTTATCGTTTTTCTAACTTCCAATAATGCTTCTTTAAAGGTCATCTCGTCACTCAATTGACTTCTAAGAGCTAAAAGACGATTTAAAAAGTTTCCTTCCTCTTTTTGTTTATATACTGGTGCACCGATAATAATATCTTCCATACCAGTATATTTAAATACTAAGTACTTTACCCCAACCATCAAAATCATGTAAACTCCATAGGCTGAGTTTTTAGATATTTTTTTTATTTGTTCGAAAACCTCATCAGTAAATTTAAACTGTATCGTTTCCCGTAAATTTTTGACCTTTGCCCTAGAATAATCAAGGGGAAAGCCAGTCAGTACTGGATCATTTGCTAATTTTTTAAGCCAATAATTTTTTTCTTCTTGAAATTTTCCACCAGCAATTGTCATATTTTGAATAACCTTATCTCTCATTTTATAACCCCTTTCTTTAACAAATCTTGTACATCTAGCAATCCTCACTATCGAGGATCGCTAGATGATATCAATTTTAGAAATCAAAGTCTACATCATCAGAAATCAATTCTAACGTTTCTAATTCATCTTGCAATCTTATATCCTTTAATAATATATCTGGAGCATCCACTATTATTTTAATTATTTTATTTAAATAATCGGCCATATTTTCTATAGTCTCTTGGGAATATAAGTTTGTTTTGTATTCGATTATAAATTTGATTTCTTCATTTGTTTCAGTTGCATATAGTGATAAATCAAATTTAGCTATCTTCCGTTCAAATTGATATGATTTAAACTTCAGATTGCCGTCTAACTCTTTGGTAGAAGAGTCTAAATTTTGCAGTGCAAACATTGTATCAAACAACGGATTTCTGTTTAAGTCTCTGACTAAATCCAACTGTTCGACCAACATTTCAAATGGATAATCCTGATTTTCAAAAGCCTTTAATGTGTTTTCTTTTACTTCTACCAAAAATTCAGTAAATGTTTTCTCTCCATTAGGATAATTTCTTAATGCTAATGTATTAACAAACATCCCAATAATCTTTTCCAGATCAGCGTGAGGTCTTCCGGCAATCGGTGATCCAACTATGATATCTTCCTGTCCAGTATATTTTGATAACAGAAGATTATAGATTGCTAATAGTATCATATACAGAGTTGCGCCATTTTGCGATGCTATTTGTTTTATTTGATCGGTTAATTCTGCTCCAATTCCAAAATGTAGCTGATTTCCTGCAAAACTTTGTTCTTCTGTTCTTTCGAAGTCTGTTGGAAGATTTAGTACTGGTATCGCGTTCTCGCTGGTTTCACCTGCAAAATTCTCCAACCAATAAGCTTTCTCTTTTTTGATCTGATCAGAACTAAAGAGTTCATTTTGCCAAAATGTAAAATCTTTATACTGAATTCTCAAATCTGATAACTCTTGACCACTATATAGTTCGATAAATTCATCAATCAAAATTATTTTGGAAACTCCGTCTGAAATAATGTGATGCATATCATACATAAATAGATATTTTTGCTCACCTATCTTTACTAGTTCTCCTCTAAGCAACGGCGCCTTCTCTAAATCGAAAGGTCTCACAAATTCTTTTATAATCTTATCAATATGATTTTCATCTATTTCACGATATCCAATCTGAAACTCCACTTCCTTATGAACTTTTTGCACTAGTTCTCCATCAATAAATGCAAACGAAGTTCGTAAAGATTCATGTCTTAGGATTAATTTCTTAAATATACTTGTAAGATATCCTTGATCAAATTCACCCTCTATCATCATAACCCCAGGGATATTATAGCTGGTATTCGCATCATTCATCTGATTTAGTACAAATAATCGTTTCTGTGCTGAAGATACCTGGTAATACTCTTTCTCCCCTATTGATTCAATAGCTGAGTAGATACTCTTTTCTGATATTCTAATATATTCTGAAAGTTCTTTGATAGTCGGACTCTTAAAGACCTCTCTTAATGGAAGTTCTACATCGAACTCTTTATATATTTTTGAAACAAGAGATGTCGCTTTCAGTGAATGACCACCTAATTCAAAGAAATTATCAGTGATTCCGATCTTTTCGATCCCTAAAATCTCTGTCCAGATTTTAATTAATCTTTCTTCAGTCTCATTGGTCGGAGCCACATATTCTGTTCCCAAAGTCAGGACTCCTTCAGGTTTTGGAAGAGCTTTTCGATCAATTTTACCATTCGAATTCAATGGTAATCGATCCAGCTGAATCAAATAGGATGGAACCATATACTCTGGTAAACTCTCTAAAAGATATTTTTTGATCTCTGAAATTTGAACCTCTTCATCAGAAGCTAGATATGCACAGAGATATTTATTTCCATGATCATCTTCATAATCCAAAACTACTGACTCTTTTACGACTGGATGTTCTACCAATCTGCTCTCAATCTCTCCCAACTCAATTCTAAATCCTCTAATCTTCACCTGATAGTCAATACGACCAAAGAATTCAATAATTCCATCTGATAACCAGCGACCCAAATCCCCTGTTTTATAGAGTCTGATGCCTTGCTCTTCCACAAATGGGTCATCTGTAAACACTTTCGCTGTTCTTTCAGGATCATTTAAATAACCTCTACCGACCCCGACACCTGAAACACAGATTTCACCTTTTACTCCCACCGGACATAATTTCATATTGTTATCAACAATATAGATATGAAAGTTTTGCAATGGTTTACCGATTGGAATTCGTTCCATTTCAGGTGCTTGTTCCATAATATGATGTGTTATATCGTCAGATGCTTCGGTTGGCCCATATGCATTGACCATTTTAATCTCAGGATAGATAGCAAACCAGCGTTTCACCAGATTTGGTTTAACTGTTTCACCAGTAACTAAAAGTAATTTAAGAACCTTCAGATCGCGGAATTTTAATTCGACAAACTCTAAAAGAACTGCTAAAAATGAAGGCACTACTTCTAAAATTGTAATCTGATCTTCAATAACCAGATCTATAAACAATTCTAGATTCATCGCAACCTCATTTGGATAAATAACGGTTCTTCCACCCACCGTCAAAGCAACAAAGAACTGCCAGACAGAGATATCAAAACAATGTGAAGCATTCTGGGCAACGATACTCTTTTCTGTTAAGTTAAGATCATTGATCTTAACTTGGATATGGTTCATCATACCGATATGTTCAACCATTGCCCCCTTGGGTTTGCCAGTAGATCCAGATGTATAGATTACATAAGAGAGGCTATTCATATCAATCACTATATTCAAATTCTCTATGCTCTGTTTACGAATTTCCTTCTCTTCTAGGTTTAGAGCAATGATCTCACTAGTAGATTCTTCTGTAAGTTGAGCATCTCCAAATTGAGATTGTGTCAGTAAGATGACTGCACCTGAATCCTCTAAAATCCCCTTGACTCTTTGGACTGGATAATTTGGATCAATTGGGATATATCCTCCCCCAGCTTTCCAAACTGCCAAGATACTCTCAATCATTAATGGAGAACGATCTAGCATGATCCCAACAAGTTGATCTTTTTGTACTCCATGTGATTTAAGAATCCACGCTAATTGGTTAGCTCTTTCATTTAACTCACGATATGTCATCATGTGAGTTTCATACCTGAGAGCTACCTGTTCTGGATTCAACAGAGCATATTCTTCTATCAACTGATAGATTGTTTTATCTTTCGAAAACACAGCTTCATTATCGTTATATCCATAGATCAACTGCTTTCGTTCTTCAGCAGAAATCATCTCAATATCTGCCAATCCTGATTCTGAATTCGCAACAATTTCTCTAATGATATTTACAAAATGACTTGCCATTCTTTCTATCGTATCTCTTTTAAAAAGTTTAGTGCAATATTCCAGATTGATTAACATCCCTTGCTCTATTTCTGTTACATTCACTTCCAGATCAAATTTTGCCGTTTTATTTTCATAATTGTATGGTGTAAAGCTTAAATTAGGAATAGATATTTCGTTAATTTCCATATTATTCACACCAAACATTGTATCAAATAATGGATTTCTACTTAGATCCCGTTCTAAATCCAATTTTTCTACCAACATCTCAAATGGATAATCCTGATTTTTATAGGCATTTAAAGCATTTTTTTTGACTTCTGCTAAGAAATCAACAAATCTTTTATCACCTACAGGATAATTTCGCAAAGCCAGTGTATTGACAAAAATTCCGATGATATTCTCTAGATCAGCATGAGGTCTTCCAGCAATCGATGTTCCTACGATGATATCTTTTTGACCCGCATATTTTGCTAACAGAATGTTATAAGCAGCTAAGAGTATCATATATAAAGTTGAGCCATTTTCTAATGCTAACTCTTTTAATTGATCTCTTATCTTTTCGCCTACTTCAACAGTCACCTGAGCTCCAGCAAAACTCATCTCGGCTGGTCTTGCGTAATCTGTTGGCAGATTCAATACCAGAATCGCACTCTCCGTCTCCCCTGCAAAGACTTCTAACCAGTACTCTTCTTGTTTTTTTATTTGATCTGACTGGAAAAGCTCATTTTGCCATACTGAAAAATCTTTATATTGGATTCTTAGTTTCGGTAGATTATTTCCCTGATATAGATTAATAAAATCATTGATTAATATGCCCATAGAAACACCATCTGAGATGATATGATGCATATCATACATCAATAAATTTCGTTCAGGTAGTTTTACAAGTGCTACTCTAAGTAATGGCGCATTACTTAAGTCAAACGGTCTTACAAATTCTCGAACTATATCTTTGACCTCATCTTCTTCTGCCTGAAGGTATTCCACCTTAAACACTACATCACGGTAAATTTTCTGAACGATCTCACCATCGATGGATTCAAAACCAGTTCGGAGAGATTCGTGCCTCTGGATTAATTCTGCAAAAGCTTTTTCAAAAATTTCACGTTCCAACTCTCCTTCAATATACATAACCCCTGGCATGTTGTATCCAGTACTATCACTTTCAAGTTGATTTAAGATAAACAATCTCCGCTGTGCTGAAGATACTGGATAATGCGCATTTGCTTTTAGGTCATCTGTTTCTTCAATAGGTTCAATAGAGGCATAAATCCCTTTTTCAGTTTGCATAATATATTCTGCAAGTTCTTTGATAGTTGGAGTTTTAAAGACTTCTTTTAACATAAGTTCTACGTTAAATTCTTTGAATGCTTTTG
>JAGMES010000237.1 GCA_023128035.1 Halanaerobiales bacterium
ATAGAAAGCCAGCTTTTAAAGCATGAAGCGATAAAAGAGTCTGTAGTTCTGGCCAAAGAAAATTCCAGAATTAAATACCTATGTGCCTATGTAGTAGGAAATAACGAACTTACAGTGGCGGAACTCAGAGAACATTTGTCTAAAGAATTACCTGACTATATGATTCCTTCATATTTTGTTAAACTTGACAGTATCCCACTTACCCCAAATGGTAAGATTGATAGGAAGGCGTTGCCTGAACCAGAAGATAACATTGATGCAGGAGTAAAGTATGTTGCGCCTACTAATAATGTAGAAGAAAAGCTATCAGAAATATGGTCAGATGTTTTAGGTATAGAAAAAATCGGAATTAATGATGATTTCTTTGAACTTGGAGGACATTCCTTAAAGGCAACAATATTAATAGGAAAAATACACAAAGAATTTAATGTAGAAGTATCATTAAGAGAAATATTTAAAACACCAACGATAAAAGAAATCAGCAACTATATTCAAAGTGCATCAAAAACATTATATCAGACCATAGAAAAAGTAGATTCCGCAGACTATTATGAAGCATCCTCAGCACAAAAGAGAATGTATATGCTCCAGCAGTTCGATTTAAGCAGTACAAGTTATAATATGCCAGGGATGTTGCAAATAGAAGGAAGGTTAAATTTAGAAAGAGTAGAAAAAGTTTTTGATGAACTTATCAGAAGACATGAAACCTTAAGAACATCTTTTGAAACAATTGAAGAGAAAATAGTACAAAGAGTAAATGAAACAGTAGTGTTTGGAGTAGAATATATAGAAAAATCAGATAAAGATATTGATAAAATAATAAAAGAATTTGTAAGTACATTTGATCTAAGCAAAGCGCCTTTGTTTAGAGTAAGTGTTATAGAATTAGAAAAAGATAAATACATACTCATGTTTGATATGCACCACATAATTTCAGATGGCGTATCGATGGGAATACTTGTAAACGAGTTCGCAAGTCTTTATGAAGGTCAAGAATTAGATAAACTAAGAATTCAATATAAAGATTATGCGGAATGGCAGAATAAATTATTAAGATCAGATGTTATGAAAAAACAAGAAGAATATTGGCTAGATAGATTTAATGATCCCACTCAGAATGATGGGCAAGTACCTGTATTAAATATATCAACTGATTACCAAAGACCAACCATACAAAACTTTGCAGGAGACAGTGTAAACTTTAAATTAGATAAGGAATTAACAAAAAATCTTGAAAGAATCGCAAAAGAAATAGGTAGTACACTGTATATGGTACTTTTATCTGGAGTAAATATACTATTAGCCAGATATAGTGGACAAGAAGACATAATAATAGGAAGTCCAATAGCAGGTAGACCTCATGCTGATTTGGACAAAATCATCGGAATGTTTGTAAACACTCTTGCTATGAGAAATTACCCAGAAGGAAAAAAGATGTATAAAGAATTTCTTCAGGAAGTAAGAGATAATGCATTAAAGGCATATGAAAATCAAGATTATCAATTTGAAGAGTTAGTAGATAAGTTAGAGCTACAAAGAGATTTAAGTAGAAATCCATTATTTGATGTCATGTTTTCGATGCAAAATATGGATAGTGGAGAATTAAATATTAAAGATATAAAACTTACACCATATAATTATGAAAACAAAATATCAAAGTTTGATTTAACATTCTCAGCAAGTGAAACAGATCAAGAAATTATTTTTCAGCTTGAATACAGCACCAAGCTATTTAAGAGAGAAACTGTAGAAAGAATGATACCACACTTAACAAATATATACAAAGTAGTAGCTGCAAAAGTAACGATTAAATTAAGTGATATACAAATGCTTACAGAAGAAGAAAAAGGTAAGATTCTTTATGAATTTAATAATACTGCTGAAGATTATCCAAGAGATAAAACAATACATCAGATATTTGAAGAACAGGTAGCAAAAACTCCAGATAAGATTGCAGTCATCTATAAAGATCAAAAACTAACATATCTAGAATTGAACGAGAAAGCAAATCAATTAGCAAGTATGCTAGGTGCAAAAGGTGTTAAAGCAGATAAATTAGTGGGATTGATGGTAAATCGTTCACTGGAAATGGTAATTGGCATGTTGGGAGTTTTAAAATCTGGTGCTGCTTATGTGCCAATTGATCCGAAATATCCTCTTAATAGAATCCAATATATTCTGGAGGATAGTAGAATAGATATACTTTTAATTGAGATTGATCTAAAAGGAAAAATAGATTTTATCGGAGATATCATAGATATCTCAGATCAAGAGATATATACTAACGACAATTCACTCAATTTAGAAACTATTAGTAGTATTAATAATCTGGCTTATATCATTTATACTTCAGGATCAACTGGTAAACCAAAGGGTGTTATGGTTGAACAGTGTAATCTTACTGCTTATATTCATGCTTTTAAACAGGAATTTACACTAACATCTGATGATATTGTATTACAACAAGCATCTTTTGCTTTTGATGCATCAGTAGAAGAAATCTATCCGATTTTGACTGTTGGTGGAAGGCTAGTACTTCCTGAAAATCAAGAGATAGTTGATATTCGTTCACTGATGAAGACAATAACAGAAAATAAGGTAACTTTAGTTAGTTGCTCACCTTTGATGTTAAATGAGTTTAATAAAAACGAACCATTAAACTCCATTCATACATTTATCAGTGGTGGAGATGTATTAAAAGGAGAGCATATCACAGAACTCTTAAAATATGCAAAAGTCTATAACACCTATGGCCCAACTGAGTCTACAGTTTGTGCAACTTATTATAGATGTACAACTGATAAGATCACAAATATCCCGATCGGAAAACCAATTTCGAATTATCAGGTATATATTTTAGACAAATATCAGAACATATGCCCAATAGGGGTTGCAGGTGAGTTATGTGTTTCTGGAGATGGTGTAACCCGTGGTTATTTAAATAGAGACGAATTAACAGCCGAAAAATTTATCCAAAATCCATTTGTCACTGAAAATGAGTGTTTCAGGATTTACAGAACAGGAGATCTTGCAAGATGGAATTCTGATGGAAGGATTGAATTTTTAGGAAGAATAGATCATCAAGTAAAAATACGTGGATATAGAATTGAGCTTGGGGAAATAGAAAGTCAGTTATTAAAATCTGAGATAATAAAAGATGCGATTGTAATAGATAGTGAAGATGAAGATGGAATTAAATATTTATGCGCATATGTAGTGACAGAAAAGAAATTAACAATGGAAGAAATTACTTTAAAGGAATTAAGAGAATTTTTATCAAAGAGCTTACCAGAATACATGATACCATCATACTTTGTGCAATTGGAGAAAATACCCTTGACTTCAAATGGTAAGGTAGACAGAAAGGCATTACCAAAACCAGAGGGTAATATAGTGCTAGAAACAGAATATGTAGGTCCAAGAAATGAGCAAGAGAAAAAATTAGAAAAAATATGGAAAGAGGTTTTAGGAACAGACCAAATAGGAATTAACGATAATTTCTTTGAATTAGGAGGTCATTCTTTAAAAGCAACAATATTAATAGCAAAAGTGCATAAAGAATTAAATGTAGAAGTACCATTAAGCGAATTATTTAAAACACCAACAATAAAGGAAATCGGTGAATATATCCAAAATGCAACAATAAAAGCATATGAAGCAATAGAAAAAGTGGAAAGAAAAGAATACTATGAAGCATCCTCAGCACAGAAAAGACTGTACATTCTACAACAGTTTGACTTACAAAGCACCTGGTATAATATGCCATCTGCACTTAACGTTGAAGGACTACTGAATATAGAAAAAGTAGAAAAAGCTTTTTTAGAACTTATTAATAGACATGAAACTTTAAGAACATCATTTGAAACAGTTGAAAAGAAGATAGTCCAGAAAATACATTCGAACACAAGCCTTGAAGAAGAGTTTAAAGTAGAGTTTATAAAAAATACAGATAAAACTATCGAAGACGTAGTAAATGAATTTATAAGACCATTTGATCTGAATAAAGCTCCTTTATTTAGAGTAGGTGTTATAGAATTACAAGAAGATAAATACATACTCATGTTTGACATGCACCATATAATATCAGACGGTACATCTATGGGGATATTTGTAAACGAGTTTGTAAGGATTTATGAAGGTAAAGAATTAGATGAACTAAGAATTCAATACAAAGATTATGCAGAATGGCAAAATGAATTATTGAGATCAGATGTTATGAAAAAGCAAGAAGAATATTGGGTAAATATATTTAGTGATTCCGCTCAGAATGATGGGCAAGTACCAGTATTAAACATGCCAATTGATTATTCAAGACCAACTATGCAAAGTTTTGAAGGAGATAATATCAGTTTTAAATTAGATAAGGAATTAACAAAAAATCTTGAAAGAATCGCCAAAGAGACAGGTAGTACAATGTATATGGTACTCTTATCAGGGGTAAATATCTTGTTATCTAAATATAGTGGACAGGAAGATATAATAGTAGGAAGTCCAATTGCAGGCAGACCACATCCAGACTTAGATAGAATTATTGGAATGTTTGTAAATACTCTTGCAATGAGAAACAATCCAAAAATAAATAAGAGTTATCAAGAATTCCTAAACGAAGTAAGAGAAAATGCATTAAAAGCGTATGAAAATCAGGAATATCAATTTGAAGAGTTAGTAGATAAGTTAGATATACAAAGGGATTTAAGTAGAAATCCACTATTTGATGTTATGTTTACAATGCAGAATATGGATAGTGGAGATTTAAATATTAAAGATATAAAGCTTACACCATATAATTATAAAAATAAAACATCAAAATTTGATCTAACATTTTTTGCCTCCGAAGTAAATAAAGAAATAATTTTAACACTTGAATATAATACCAAACTATTTAAAAGAGATACTATAGAACGAATGATATCACATTTTCAAAAGATACTTAAAATAGTAGTAGCAAATACACAGATTAATCTAGAGGAAATTGATATTCTTACAGAAGAAGAAAAACACCTAATACTTCTTGATTTCAATAAAACAGAAGTTGATTATCCAAAAGATAAAACATTATGTGAACTATTTGAAGAACAAGTGACAAAAACCCCTGATAACATAGCTGTTGTAATTGAGCAAAAACACCTAACCTATCAAGAATTAAACGTCAGGGCTAACCAACTTGCCAGAGTTCTAAGACAGAGAGGAGTTAAACCTGATAAAGTAGTTGCAATCATGCTAGAACGATCTCTTGAAATGATAATTGCAATAATGGGGATATTGAAGTCAGGAGGAGCTTATCTACCTATTGATCCAGATTATCCACTAGAAAGAAAACAATATATGTTGGAAGATAGCAACACAGAAATATTGCTTACACAACCAATATGGGCCAAAAAGGTAAATTTTGCAGGAAATATGATTAATAATCTCGATAGCACAACATGCCATGAAGATGGTTCGAATCTTGAAGTAGTAAACAAACCTGAAGATTTACTTTATGTCATATATACTTCAGGTTCCACCGGAAAACCCAAAGGGGTGATGATAGAGCACCGAAATATTATAAATCTCATCAGCTTTGAATATACAAAGACAAATATTAATTTTAAATCAAGGGTGCTGCAGTTTACTACTATAAGCTTTGATGTAAGTTATCAGGAGATATTTTCAACACTTCTTGCAGGAGGAGAAT
>JAGMES010000238.1 GCA_023128035.1 Halanaerobiales bacterium
AAATTTCTCGCGATCTAAATTCCGCCAGAGATTAAGAAGACTTCTTTCTCCCCCGCTAATTTTAACCCCATTGTGAAGGTATAAGATGCTGTATCGATTAGATTTTTTCATTTTTTTCCACAACTTGGCATAACTGATAAGGCAAGCAATGGCTGAAAATAGAGAGAGAAACAAACCACGCAGACCATTTCTATAATCCTTCTTCAAAAAGAATTTCTGCAGAAAAATAAAGGATGGTTTAAGGACAAAATAGAGTAAATAGTTTTTTGGCCTTACTCTTCTTCCCATTTGATAAAGGTCTTCGGCAGTTAAAGAAGTATAATGGTTTAGATAAATATCGATATAATTTTGAAAATTTAAGAAGGATTTGGGATAATGAAGAAAATAATTCTTTAATTTTCCTACTTTCCCTTTAACCTTTACCGATTCGTGAACCATTTTATCAGTAAATTTCCCTTTTCCTCTTTTAAACAGTCTTAAGGCAAGCGGTTTATAGTCTAAAAGAGGCTTCCCAAAAATAAGATTACTTCGTCGTAAACAATAGCCATCGAATTTATCCTTAGCAATCTCCCCTAAAATTTCTTCTTTTAATTCTGGAGTAACCCTTTCATCAGCATCTATAGATAGAACCCACTTTCCCATAGTCTTACTTAAAGCATAATTCTTTTGAGGCCCAAAACCCTTTTCCATCTTATGAGTATAAAATTTAAGATTTGAATATTCCTGACATATTTTTGCCGTATTATCCTTGCTCCCCTCATCGATAACGACAATCTCATCTGCCCATTTCACAGTCTCCAGGCATTCCCTGATATTTTTCTCCTCGTTTTTCGTAATAATAATTACTGATAGAGTGGATTTCATATTTTCCTACATTTTAAAATTAATATTTCACCCATCAATAATTCAGGAGAAAGTAATGCTCTCCGCATAAAATTATCTTTTACTTTAATTGTAGTTGTCATTTTAGCTACGAAGACTAAAATCCATAGCAGTAATTTAAAGAGTAATTTTCGCGTAAATATCACATTTCTATTCGCAGTTATTTTTTCCAAGTCAAATCTTCCCTTCCTTAAAGCATAATGCATTTCAGGAAATCCAATAGGATTGATATGTCGATCAAGCGAAGACCTTTGACTATAATAACCACCAAAAAAATTGTAATATCCTATTAGTAAATAACGTAAACGAGAAAAAATACTCAAGATATTAGGGGTGGTAATGATAAGTTTCCCTCCCTTCTTTAAAACTCTGCCAAACTCTCTGACAAGGTGAAAAGGATTTTCTAAATGTTCTATCCCCTCAATGCAAATAATATAATTAAAGAATTTATCTTCATAAGGAAGATTTTTATTTAAATCAACTTTCTGAAAAGGGATATCCTTTAACTTAAATTTTTCCTCATTGAGGTCAGCAGCAAATACTTCAAAGCCCGTCTCTTTTAATCTTTTGCTGGCCGCTCCTTCTCCAGATGGTGCATCCAATAATCTACCTCTTTTCTCTCCTTTAAGAAGTTCAATCACTTTATCATGAGTGCCTACACCAGCATCTTCAAAAAGACCATTTTTACTAATTGGCATCTATCTCCTTCTTTTGATAAAATGTTCGTATAATTCCTCTATCTTTTCTACCATCATTTCAGAAGAAAATTTGTTTTTACAGATTTCCTTTCCTCTTTCTCCCATCTTTTTTGCTTCTTCCGGATGGTTTAGCAAATAGATTATTGCTTCAGCAAATGCTTCAGGGTTATCAGGAGGAATAAGAATGCCATTTATTCCATTCTCTATAATCTCAGGAATTCCTCCTACTTTTGTGCCAATAACAGGAATCCCTGCTGACATTGCCTCAATGAGCGCTAGTGAGAGGCCTTCAATATTAGAGCAGAGAATAAAAACCTCCATCAAAGAAAGAAAGGGAAAAACATTTTTCTTCTCTCCAGCAAAGATAATATTTTCTTTAAGGCCAAGGCCTTCAGCCAACTTTTCTAAAGAATCTCTTAATGAACCTTTTCCTACAAATAAAACCTTAAGATTGGGGAATCTTTTTTTCACTAAAGAAGTCGCTCTGAGAAGAAGATCTGGATTCTTGACCGGTTCTAAACGACCGACAGTTCCAATAATCCTCTCTTTTCCAGTGAGAGATAATTCTTTTCGCACTTCTTTTGAATTGACAACTTTTTTAAACTCCTCCAAATTTATGCCATTATAGATTGTAATGAGTTTATTCTCTCTTATCCTTTCATAATCTTTTGCCCAGTTTTTTACTGCCTCAGAGCAACAGATTATTTTATCGGTAAATCTACTTAAGAAGTTCTCCGTTAGTAAATGCTTTTTCTGATAATAGAAATAGGTACTTTGAGGATGGGCAAAGACTATTGGAACCTTTACTAAAAGACCTGAGATTCTTCCAAAGGTAGAGGCAAAATAGCCGGAAGTATGAAGAATATTTACCTTTTCTCTTCTTAAAAGGCTGGTTAACTTCAAAATATTCAGTGGATCGTGGTATGTAGAAAGATTTAAGACTCTTACTTTTATCCTCTTTTCTCTTAATTCCTCAGCAATTTTTCCACCTCTGACCAAACACCAAACCTCTACCTCATATTTCTCTTTATTGAGCCTGGTAACAATATTAGCAAGGACCCTTTCTGCTCCCCCTGTTTTTAAATCTTCTATTAGATGAATAACCTTTATCTTCCTCATTTTTTGGCTATGGCTATTAAGAAGTCGCTGTCCCTATTTTAATCACTTATCTCTTCAAGATATAAGCATAATAATCTGTATTCCCAATTCTTTGCCAACCGTTTGTAGGGGCACACTTTTGTATGTCTCTCGCTACGATGACTTTCGCACCAGTTCCCGCAAAGGTTTTGATAACTCGAGATTTAATCAAATGGTCTGCCGCCCAAAAATTAACCACATCTCTGCTAGGTATCTCGGCAACAATTCGGACCCGGGCCAATCGAGCCCAATAGGCAGAAAACGAGTGCCCAATGAATGCTACCTTGTCTCCCGGTTCAACTCCCATTTGTTTTAAAGCACTGGCAACCTGGCATTGCACGTGAGCCGAGGCGTCTCCATCCTTTATCAGATTGCAGATCGCAGAGTAAACCTTTGGAGCAGTTGGAAGACTGATTGAAATCATTATCGGTAGCAACATAGCAAAAACCACAGACGTCACTATTTTTTTCGATTCCCTGGAGTCAGGTAAGCGCACACCGGAAAAGATTCCCAACCACAAGAGCACAACAAATGCACCAACATATCTCGATTGTACATGTATTAGCAGATAGATACCCAATGCTGAAATTGCTGGTATAAGCAAGCTCCAGTGTTTTGCTATATCTTTCACCACCAACCACCGCCGGCAACCCATAAAGTAAAGTACGAGAGCGCCTATTATCAGACCACTCTGCAAACTGCAGAAGAACATATGATAATAACTTTTGGCGTTTGATATTAAAACCCTTATCTGCCCCCTCAGATCAAAATGGGGTACGACGCCTTCATGCCAGTAAGATGGATCATACCATGCCGGATATGTACCTCCAATCGGGGCCCCAAATTCATAGATTTCTGGTTTGTCGGAGAGCTTTCTCGTAGGATGCCGGGGCGTGCCACTGCCAGGAGGTCCTCCTTGCCAGTGAACATACTGATATTGAGCAACTCCATTCACATACCATGCGTAGGCCAATCTTCCATTATCGCCGAATGTCAGGCGATCTTTGGCATTGGAAAGTACAACGATGAATGGACCTCCTATTGAAAGGAAGATGACTAACGCAATTAGCACACGCGGCATTGCTCTTCGGAGATTGCCGACCAAGAACATGCTGACCCCCAGAAAAATGAAGCTTAGTAGGAACATAGCTGTCTTCGTCAAATAGCTAAATCCAAGAATCACCCCCAAAAGGATAAATGTGAACCAACTCCCAGCCTCCCTGCGGATGCGGAGTAATATACCGGAAGCTAAATATATAAACGCTGCAACACACATGTCGGGAGTTACTTTCGAGATAGTTATCAATTTCAGGGAGGACCAAATGAACAGAGTGTAACCCAGCACCAACCACGCCCATTCGGGCAAAGTTATATCTCCGCCTTTGAAAAACTCGATCTTCTGGCCTCGATGGTAACGGATGAATTCGAGCAGGAAAAAGTGAAAACAGCCCAAAGCACATAAGTAAATTGCGAAATTCACAAGATGCACCACAGAGAATTCCCAATATGGCGAGGGTTTCAAGAGATGCATGGCCAATCCTAATAGCCAGGAGTAGAATGGGCTCCAATAGGCATTGATGGCCATGTTCCAATCACCACGTAAATATGCATCCCCCATGTCGAGGTAGGAGATCCCGTCCGGGTTCATGGCATAACGGGCATCCCACGCATAAAAAGCACCAAGCACTATAGCTACGAGCCAGAAGATAGTTATCAAGTGCTGCTTAATATCTGGAGTTTTTTTCATTATATAATTCATTCTCCTCCATGTACCTTATAATGAACTGTTCAGCTGCTCACTAAGTTGCCAATATGTTTGAAAACGATTGTCTATTCCGGAGCGTCTTCGTTCAAGGATTAAGTACTTCATACCAGCTCGCCTAGCACATTCTCCATCGCGGTCATCACGGTCGCCAATAAATAGACACTGCTCAACGGAAATTCCCAGTGTTTCGGCTATAACAAATAGTCCTTTGGGATTCGGTTTTAAGCAATTTATATTGTTATCAGTGGTGCAAAAGATGAAGCAATTAGATAACCCCAGTGTAGCTATCTTCTCCGCAGCGGGATAATCTGAAAATATCGCAGTCGATATACCTCGATGGTGGAGATTATCAAAAAATTCCAAAACACCTGGATAGCGGCAAGAAGAAATATGGCGCAAGGGAATCCTAAAAATCCATTCTTGTACCACACTACAGACTCTTTCTGGCGAAACACCAGAAGCTTGTGCTCCCCAAATGTATTGAGCACTTTCAATGTCACCGACGGCCTCAAACGCATTTTTTTTGCGCTCATGTCTAAAATCTCTCAATATCTTTAAGTCCTTTAAACGCCGTAAATGCATGAGGTAATATGCCATAATGTCCAGAAACATGCACCTACGAAGCGCGCGTTGGTCATAGAGAGTACCATCGAGATCGAAAATAACAGCTTTTAACATCGACCATTTCATCTCTATTGTTCTATATTTCGTTATCCTTACTTACCTACGAAAGCATTTTTTAAGAACCAACGTATCCATGGTAAATCAAAAAACAAAAGAGCGCTTACTATGCCAACGAGGAATACAACATATACTGTGAAAGCCTTTTCCCGATATAAGCGTTCTGGATTTTGAGCGTTGGAATGTGGTTTCATGCCGATGTGCAGGTACCATGAAAAAAGAATTGCAAAAAAAGGTAAACTCAAGAGCAGCTCTATGCGATACTTTATCAGGAAAACGCCTAGAAAAAAAGCTGAACACATGCCATAGAAAAAAGACAGAATTAATAGCTTTTCTTCAGTATAAAATCGAAAACAACGACGGTATA
>JAGMES010000239.1 GCA_023128035.1 Halanaerobiales bacterium
TTGTTGATTCGACTGAATAGTTACGTTTTTTTTAGAAAATGAAAGGTGGAATGACTTCTTAAACAAAATTGATATTAAGACAGGAGATTTCTTTTACATTCCATTTGGGACAATTCATGCAATATTAAGTGACACGCTTATATATGAAGTGCAACAGCCTTCAGATATAACATATAGATTATATGACTTTGATAGGATGAACGCTGGAAATAAAAGAGAACTACATACAGAGAAAGCAATGAAAGTTGCAAAAGTTCCTCATGTGAACATTACACCAGTGAGTAAGATAGATGGTGATATCACAACATTAAGTTTGAATATTTTTCAGTATTCAAACTTAATGTTGATGGAAAAAAACAAACTACAATTGATAAACCGTTTCTTTGTGTAACTGTAATTGACGGTGAAGGAAAGGTTAATAATCAGAGTGTAGAAAAGGGAATGAATTTTATTCTTACCAGTGATGAAACAACATTTAGGGTAGATGGAAAGGTTGAAATGATTATTTCAAGTACTTAGGAAGGTAGTAGTATAATGAAGTTTATGGATAAATATCTTGAATGGGTTAACGGTTCGGTGATAAATGGAAGTGTGAAAGAAGAGTTAACTGAGATACTTAATGACAAAGAAGAAATTGAAGATAGGTTTCATTGTGATTTAAAATTTGGAACGGGTGGATTAAGGGGGGTAATCGGTGCTGGAACAAATAGAATGAACATATACACAGTACGAAGAACAACTCAAGGACTTGCTGAGTATATTAATAATAACTTTGATGGGGAAAAAAGTGTTGCAATAGCTTATGATTCAAGAAATTTTTCGGATGTGTTTTCTAAAGAAGCAGCACTTGTATTAGTTGCAAATGATATAAAGGTATATCTTTTTGATGATTTGCGGCCAACGCCAGAACTTTCATTTGCAGTAAGATATCTAAACTGTGTAGCTGGAATTGTAATTACTGCAAGTCATAATCCCAAAGAATATAACGGATATAAAGTATATGCAATGATGGCGGACAAATAACTTTAGAAGTAGCAAATAAAATAATTGATGAAATTGATAAAGTACATATATTTAAAGGCGCTAAATTAGTAAATGAAGAAGAAGCTTTAAGAGATAATCGACTTATATATATTGGTGATGAAATTGATAAAATATATGTAGATAAGGTTGTAAACTTATCTATGAATAAGGAATTTGCCAATAGTGATAATTCACTTCGCATTGTTTATACGCCTTTACATGGTTCAGGCCTACTGCCAATAAAAATGGTTATTAATAAAATTGGGTATAAAGATGTCTATTATGTAGAAAGCCAGATTAAGCCTGATGGAAATTTTCCTACAGTCAAGTCGCCTAATCCAGAGGAAAATGAAGCGTTTGAAGAAAGTATTAAGCTTTCAAAAGAAATGAATGCTGATATTATCTTAGGTACTGATCCTGATGCAGATAGGGTTGGAGTAGTAATTAAAGATGCTAGTGGAAATTATAAGAATCTAACTGGAAATCAGATTGGGGCATTGCTAACTTATTATATGATTTTAACAAAGAAGAGCATTAGTGATAGGGATGTAGTAATAAAAACAATAGTAACATCAGACTTAGGCGGAAATATTGTCAAATCAAAGGGTGGAACAGTAATTGAAACTTTAACAGGATTCAAGTATATCGGTGAAAAAATCAAAGAATTAGAAATAGCAGGTAAGCAAAGTTTCTTGTTTGGTTATGAAGAAAGTTATGGATACTTAGCTGGAACTTTTGTTAGAGATAAAGATGCAATTATCGCAAGCGTGCTTATTTTAGAAATGGCAAATTATTTTAAAATGAAGGGCATGACGCTATTTGATGTGTTGGAAAACATTTACAAAGAATATGGATACTATTCTGACCACTTAGAAAGTTATACGTTTAAGGGTGTTGATGGTAAAGAAAAGATAAGTAGAATTGTAGGAGAATTCAGGAATTACAATAAATTAATAAGTTATTTTGATGGGGTTGTCAAAATTGAGGATTATGCAATAAACGAAAGATATATGATTGATTCACAGGAAAAGGAAATGATTGAATTGCCTGAAGCAAATGTGATAAAGATATATCTTGAAGATGATTCTTGGTTTGCCGTTAGACCTTCTGGAACTGAGCCTAAATTGAAGGTATATATTTCTGTTACTAGGAAAACATCTGAAGCATCACATGCTTCAATGGAAAATCTAAAAGAAATAATTAAAACATATCTCAATGAATTTATGAATTAGTCATAAAAAAAGTAACTCTCAATGTCATTCAGTTAGTACATTGAGGACAACACCTTGTTTCATTAGAGCATTGTGTTAAGAGTATCAATAAATTGAGCGATTCTATCAAATGAAGATGAGTGAGAATAACATTCTATAAAGCCTTTCATGTATAATGAACCCGAATTATTCATGAAACTTAAAAATGAAAAGGTACATCATATTAACATACCCTAAGTTCAAAAAAATGTAAAGATTGTTTTGACGGATTCGTTTTCATTATGTATTCTCAAAAAAAAGAAAGTCAGATGAACCATTATTCCTAAAAAAGCATAGACTTATCCCTTGGTCTTGCTTTCTAAATTTTGATTTTACAAAAATGACGTCGTTACTGTCATCCAAACGAAGGTAATAACTCTATCCGTTCAAACAGATCAACGAAAAAACTTTTGTATGGATAGCTACTACAAAGTTTGAACGTACTATATCTCCCTGAGCAGATAAAGCGACCAGCCACTTTCGTGAGCAATGTTCGTAGCGTATGCATTCGTTTTGGCTTTTCATCCTCCGAAAAGCACAACCGTCTCATTAGGTTGTTTAGGTTGTAAGCTAAAACCATTTGCATCAACCTATTAGCATTTGCTATATAAGAAGAATGGCTCAAGGTATCCATCCCAAAATCAAGTTTAGCTTCTTTAATGAAGTTTTCCATAGTGCCACGTTTGCTATAGAATCTGATAACATCTTTGGCACTAGCTTTCATAGAAGTAACTACGAAAGTATAACTCGGCAAAAGTTCTCCTGTTTTTCTTTGAATTTTGCAAACGACTCGGCGCTCCTTATCCCAGCTCTTCGCACGGTACATAAATTCACCATAATGGGTATGCATTTTTGTAAAATCGGAACCATATTTATCATAAAACTCCTCAGTGAGTTCTGTAGACAACTTTGAAAGAATGGCGTTTACCTTTAGACGAATGGCATATGCAACGCTCTGCTTTTTGGCTAATTCATAAAGTTTTGGCATAGCAAAACCACTGTCAGCACGAATGACCAAAGAGGTTTTTTTATGCATCTTTCTATAGCGTACAAGAACAGGATCCATAAATCTGGTAACATTTCTAGAGGTGTAAACATTGCCACTTCTAAGTTCTGCCTTGATGAGATCACCAGTCATTCCGTCGAACACCATAAGTGGGTGGAAACCAGTAGAACTGTAGTGAAAATTATAAGCGGAACCATGCTGTTTTCCATAGGTGTTGATGTGTGTGGAATCAAGATCAAAAATAATAGATTCAGGATGCTCTATTTTGTAAGCACGATTAAAAAGTTCTGTATTAATGTATTCCATCATCTTAAAAGTACTTTTATTGAGCTCATTATTTCGTCTGGAAACTGTGGGCTGTGAAGCGAGTCTATCAGTCTTTAAAATTTCTTTGCAGAATCACATCAGCCCTCCTGTAAGTCAAATGCGATTCAACAACCTCATCATTTTCAAAAGTTTCTTTAACGAATTTGCTGAATCCAATTTTTTCATCGAAACTTCTATAAGCTAAAAGTCCTGAATCGGAAGATAGATTACCCCCTTCGAAATTTATTGAAAGTTTGTTATTGAAATTTAGTGATTTAACCTGTATAATTGTCATAGAAAAGAGCCCTCTTTCTTTTGATAATTTTGTTTAGTCACTTAATTATATCAGATTTGAGGGTTCTTTTCTTTTTATTTTTTATCACCCAATGGGTGAAAGATTCTTATAGGCTAAGTATTTGATTTTAGCTGTATATGGCGGTTTTTATACTGTTACGTGAATAATTCGGGATTAACTATTGCTTTAGCTCATATTGCGAATGAAATTTAATTGAGGTTTTAGTTAGACAAGCATGTACGCCTACATCTTCTAACATGATCGCAATAACCATCATGACAATGAATTAAGTCGGCTATTGCAATCATGTTCTGCGAAATGGTGGAAAAGTCGAAGTTCATAAGAAAAACGTGACTAGGTCTATGTCGGTTGATTATGGATCTGTGTGGGGGGCATCGAGTGATCGGTGTTTCTACCGTGACGGTGCCATGTAAAGATAAATATAAAAATTAAGTAAACAAGGTTAGTGAAAAAATGCTTACAAAATTAAAACTTTGCAATTTTCGTTGTTTTGCACGTCATACTATTCCTTTAAAAGAAAATACAATAATTGTAGGTCGAAATAATGCTGGGAAATCTACAATTGTTGAAGCGAGTAATTTTGTTCATCTAAAAAAGAAAGAAAAATTATTAATGCAGGTGGAAAAAGAACTGAATCCTGTTATTCGTGGATGGAGGATCTATTTCAAAATAAGTAACTCAACAAAGAAGTTTCAGAAATGGCAACGTCGACTATGACTAAAATATCTATTTAAGCAGGAACTACGTTCTCGATGAAGAATCTATTTAATTTAAAGAGAATGTCTGTTCGATTCAGACAACAGGAGTTGATTATATGATTCTTATCGTAGCAGAAAAACCATCTGTAGCTCGAAGTCTTGCTTCCGTTCTGGGGGTTAAGGGTAAAAAAGATGGATATCTAGAGGGCAATGGGTATTGGATCACCTGGGCCTATGGTCATCTGATCACCTTAAAAGAACCCAAGGAATTAGATGAACGATATAAGTATTGGCGTTTGGAGGATCTTCCGATTGTCCCGGCGAGTCTCAAGTTCAAGATTATTGAAAAAAAACAGTTTGGTGTGATCAGGCAACTGGCACTGAAAGCCTCTCAGATTATCAATGCTTGTGATGCCGCTCGTGAAGGTGAACTGATCTTTCGGTTGATCCACCTGGTCTCTGGAGTAAAAAATATTCCAGTAAAGAGGCTGTGGCTCAACTCACAGACCGACGAAGCCATAAAGAAAGCCTTCAAAAATCTAAAACCTTCAGCTCAGTATGATAACCTCTATAAATGTGCTAGAAGTCGGATGTTTGCCGATTGGCTGATTGGGATGAACGCCACTCGTGCCTTCACCGTCAAATTTGGGGGCAAAGGAAATGTCCTAAGTGTAGGTCGAGTTCAGACACCAACTCTGGCATTTGTCGTCCAGAGAGCAGAGGAGATCGAGAACTTCGTCCCCCAGACTTTCTGGGAGCTTTTCATTGATACCCAGTACGGTGAATTTAAATGGTTTGATGAAGATGGCGATCGAATCTTAAAACAAACTCATCTAGAAGAGTTAAAGCAAAAGTTAGAACCTACCGCAAAAGTCACAAAAGTCCAACGGAAAGTAGAGAAGAAAAATCCGCCTTTACTTTATGACC
>JAGMES010000024.1 GCA_023128035.1 Halanaerobiales bacterium
TCCATAATTTCTTCATCCGTATAGTCAAAAAGATGTTTAATATACTCAAGAGATAAGAGTATGTTTACAGGAAAATTAGGGCGTCCATTATCAAGACAGTATAAAACTGAAAAGATACTCTCATCTATTTGGCAGAAAATATGTTCATAAAAAACAGGGGTCCATGATTTCAGTAGTTTTTTGACTATACCTGAGTTCATTGAATTTAAACTGTTGAATAGTTCTGAAGAGGGGGTTTTTGCAGTGGAATCAAACTTAAGATGTAATAACTACGTATTACATCTTAAGTTTAACAACATTCAGAAGGAGATTTTGCCCCTTCAAGAAGTGGACTCCCACCGAAGGGTAATTCCAACAAGATAGTTTACCCCCACTTACAGAAGTTGGGGGACATTTACGCTCTCTGAAAACTCATCCGAAAATATTATTAAATTTTTAAACCCTAAAAATTGAAATTGCTCGCTTGACCGAATTGGAAAAATTATAATTTACTAACTCTCCAATATTTTGTATTTCGTTTATTTCTACTCCCTCATCACAGAGTTGCTCTAATACTATTTTTAATTTTTGATTATATAGAGGTTTTTCAATTCTGCTGGCAATTTTTTCTCCATGCCTAATTTGATATATTTTTATTACTCTCTCCCAGAGTTTTTCAGCTTTTCGCCTATCCTCTTCGATTTGCTTAAACCGTTCTTCTTTTTTCTTTTTTTCTTGCTCTATTTTTAATCTAGCTTCTTCTGCTCCTAACTTAAATAAAAATTTAGGATGACTATTTAATACATTTTGTTGGACTTTGGAAGGAAAAGTAAAAACAATAAAATCTGCCAAAATATCCTCGTCGCTAATCACACCAGTTATTTCATCAGCATTTTCTATACTATAAAGAATTTCCATATCTAAAGTCACTAACCATTCTTGCAAAAGAGGATTCTGTTCTTTAATAAGGTCAGATACAGCATCAAATAAAAGCTCATGCAACCAGTTCATAGTAATATCTTCTAACTCATATTCATATCTATCATGAAAAAAACCACATCCACGCTCATAACTCGCACTACTATTCCCTGTATATTCGTTTTCTATAAACTCAGCAAAAGTTTCATATTCATCCAAATCAAACTTTTTTCCAGTACTAACTAACCTTCCAGAACAATCCCACTCAGGGTCATAACTATGATCAACAATATATTTTTCTTTAGTTAGGATAATAGTAGAAAACCATTCTGCAATCATGTGGATATAATCATCTTTACTTTTTTCATAAAACTGCCTAATTCTCTCTTCTAATAAATTTTCTAAGGTCAAAGTAGTACCTCCTCTTTTGAATTAAAGTCGAGGTAATAACTACGTTATTACCTCGACTTTAATCTCTTACTTAATAACACACTCCGATAATTGGTAACTTCCCAATCGACATATTCAATAATCCTATACTCAAGCTTTTTATAAAAATTAATTAAGTGAGTGGCACCTTCTGATGTATCGAGAGCAAGTTCTTCATCTCCGTTAGTTAAGGCGATTTCACATAACTCTTTTATAATTATAACAGTTTATAGCTGAAATTTCCATTAATATATTTACAAAAATACATTAAATCCCCCTATTTCAGAAGATAGTCCTTCTTTTTCTAGTCTTTGTAGCACTTTACATACCCCAATAATACTTGTATTCGAGTTAAGATCTATAAGTATTCGCTCTACTTTATCCCAGTTTATTTGTTTTACACCAAAAATACTTTTTCTGGAGATCTCTTTATCTGAGATATCAACTTTGCTATGAAAGATTCTATTACTATACAAATTAGTAGTATATACAATACAAAAGATATTCCATAAGCTATAGTAATTAACGTTGATATTACTTTGTCACGAAAACGAATCTTAGTTGTCATTTTATCCATCACCACAAAAAAAATAGACTAACCCCTCCCAAAGGTTAGCCTGTTCATCATCATCAAAACTCCTCTTCCAAATCATCATTAAAGCTCATCAAAAACTCCTGTTTCCTCTCTTTTGAAACACCTTCAATGTCAGCTATCTTAATCTCAAAATTATTCGTCACTTCCTCAGCGATCTTTATAAACCGTTCTGAAAGCTTTTGAATAGTTTCTTTCTTAAATAACTGTGTTCGATACCTAAAGATTAAATTAATAATATTATCATTTTTCTGTCCGTAAAGCGTGATATCATATTTTGCTCCAGTATTTTCAAACTGATATGGAGTAAATTTTAAATCCTTCATCTCATCTTCTACCTGATCAATATTTAGATATACAAACATAACATCATATAACGGGCTTCTACTCAAATCAGGCTTTATATCAAGGGCATTCAAAAGCATTTCATACTGATACTCCTGATTATCATATGCCATCAATGTATTTTGCTTTACTTCGTTTACAAATTCAATAAATGTTTTATCTTTCTGCGGATAATTTCTCATAGCCAAAGTATTTATGAAAACTCCAATGATCTCCTTCAGATCTTCATGAACCCTTCCGGCAATTGGTGTACCGATTACCACATCTTCTGCATTTGCGTACTTTAATAGGAAGATATTATATATCGCGAGAAGTACCATATATGTAGTAGCTCCTAATTTTGCTGCTAACTCTTCTAGTTTTTCTGTGATCTCTTGGTTTAAGTTAAAATATACAGCGTCTCCTTCAAAAGTTGGTACTGATGGTCTTTGATAATCTGTTGGTAACGTTAATGGAGGAACGGGTTTTGCAAAAGTTTTTAACCAATATTCTTCCTGATTTTTGATAAATCCAATTTCCTGTTGATCTTTTTGCCAGATAGCATAATCTTTATACTGTATCCGTAAATCAGTCAGAGTTTTGCCTTGATAGAGTTTTGCAAAATCACTGACAAGAATTGTTGAAGAAACACCATCTGAAATTATATGATGCATGTCATATAATAAGATTTGTTTATCTTCTGTCTCTAATAGACCGACTCTAAATAAAGGTGCTTCAGCAAGATTAAATGGTTTAATAAATTCTTTTATGATATCTTCAACTTCACTTTCTTTAGCCTTTAAATATTGAACTTCGACATCCAGATCTTGATGAATGATTTGTACTGGCTGACCATGAAGGAATTTAAAAGATGTTCTCAAAGATTCGTGTCTTCGAGCCAATTTTTTAATCGTTTCCGCAAAACGTTCTTTTTCTAACTTACCATTTACTATATATACTCCAGACATATTGTAGGCAATTGTTTGATCTACCTTTTGATTAAAGATAAATAGGCTTTTCTGCATAGAAGATAACGGATAATATTCTCTTTCTTCAACTTTTGGGATATTGTAATATTGTTTGCCTTCTTCTAAGCTACATGCTGCCTTTGAGATGTATTCTGACATTTGTTCGATAGTTGGTTTTAAGAAGATCTCTTGAAGCGGCATTTCGACACTAAATTCTTTATGAACCTTTGTCATCAGAGTTGTAGCCCTCAAAGAATGACCGCCCAGATCGAAGAAATTGTCGCGAATTCCAATCTTTTCAACACCTAATATAGTTCTCCATAGTTCAACTAATCGTTCTTCAATTTCATTCGTTGGTGGTAAATAATCTGTTCCAATGTAAACATCTTCATCTGGTTTAGGGAGTGCGCTTCGATTAACTTTTCCGTTATGTGTAAGAGGCATTTTATCTAAGGTAATAATATAAGATGGTACCATGTAATGCGGAAGTTCTTCTGATAAAAATGCTCTTAATTCCTGGTAGGATATCTCTGAATTAGAAACAATATATGCTGCAATATATTTATCTCCATTCTCTGTTTTTCTGACAGTTACAACAGCTTCTTTAACCAATGGATAATCTACTAGCTTGTTTTCAATCTCTCCTAATTCTATTCTGAATCCTCTAATTTTAACCTGATCATCAACCCTACCTAGACAATCAAGAGTACCATCAGATAACCACCTTGCTAAATCGCCTGTTCGATATAGAATTTCGCCTTCAGCAAATGGGTTAGGGATAAATTTTTCTTTTGTTAAGTCCGAGTCATTAAGATATCCTCTAGCTACTCCATCTCCGCCTACACATAATTCTCCGATTATTCCTATTGGAAGTAGTTTGTTATATTTGTCTACTACATAGGCTGTCGAGTTAGTAATCGGCCTTCCAATTGGAATACGTTCTGCATAATCTTCTTTAATCAACAAAGTAGTAGAAAATGTTGTATTCTCTGTTGGACCATATCCATTCAAAATATTTAATTTCGGAAATTTATTTCTAATACGGCTTATGTGAATTGGAGATAAAGCTTCTCCACCCACAAGAAGATATTTCAATTCAGCAAAGACATCTATATTCGTCTCAGAGATCTGATTTGCTAGAGCAGTAGTTGAAAATATAGTGGATATCTTGGATTGTTTAAAAATTCTCTCTAACTTTTCAAAATCTAATACAATATCTTTGCTAATAATGTGTAACTCTACACCATTTAATAATGCTCCCCAGATCTCAAAAGTTGAGGCGTCAAATTCTAACACACCCATCTGTGCAACTCGATCATCTTTAGTTAAATCAAAATAGTTTGTGTTCTTAACCAATCTGATTACATTTCTATGAGTAACCATAACCCCCTTAGGTCTTCCAGTAGTTCCAGAAGTATAGATGATATAGGCTAAATCAGAAGGGTTATTTATATTTTGAAGGATTGAATTATCTAAAGTTAAATTCATTATATCTTCTATTACTAGAATTTCTTTTGCTTGTAGTAGGTCTTTATTTTCTACAAACAAATTATTCTGAACAAGCACTAATTTGGATTGACTGTCCTCGAGAATATATTTCTTTCTTGCTTCAGGATATTTTGAATCAACTGATAAATACGCACCACCTGCCTTTAGAATGGCTAGAATACATACAAATACCTGAGAAGTGCGCTTCGCTATGATCGTGACGATATCATCTCGATTTACACCTTTTTCTCTTAAAATTCTTGCTATTTGGTTTGCTTTTTTATTTAGCTCTAAATATGTTAGTTGTTGCTCGCCAAAAACTAAGGCAAGCTGATTTGGATTAGCCTGTACATTTTCTTCAAATAATTCTTGAATTGTCTTATCTTTTGGATATTCTTGTGTTGTTGCATTAAATTCATCTAAAATCTGTTGTTTCTCAGCCTCAGATATAATCTCAATATCAGAGATTTTCACTTGAGGATTTTGTAAAATAGCAACCACGATTCTCTTAAAATAATTAATGAACTGCTCTATTCTCTCTTGATTAAAGAGTTTTGTACAATACTCCATAGTAAAGTTGAGTCTATCGCCTATTTCTACTCCTAAAAGACTTAGATCAAATTTAGATATCTTCTTCTCCTGTTTATATGGTTTAAGTTTTAGTCCAGGAACAACTACTTCAGGCATATCCATATTTTGCAATGTAAAGATCACATCAAAAAGCGGATTGCGACTGAGATCTCTTGTTAAATCAAGTTTTTCGATTAGGTCTTCTAATTGATAGTCTTGATTCTCAAATACTTTTATCGTTTTTTCCTTTACTTCTTTTAAATAATCAGCAAATCTCTTTTCACCTTGAGGAGAAGTTTTAATTGCCAAGGTATTTACAAACATCCCAATCATTCCTTCTAAATCTGGATGACTTCGGCCTGCTACAGGTGTTCCAACTATTATCTCTTCTTGACTGCTTATTTTAGCAAGGAATATGTTCCATATTGCTAATAATGTCATATATGTGGTTACATTTTCGGTAAGTGATAATTCTTTTATTCCCTGATCTTCAATATCAAAAATGCAATGGCTTCCTTCAAAGCTCTTAATAGCTGGTCTCTTATAGCTAGTAGGAAGATTCAGTGATAACACTTCACCTTTTTCTGCTTCATCAGCAAATTCAGTTAACCAAAAACTTTCCAGTCGCTGAATCTCTTCGATTCCACTTTTTCTAAATTGCCATTCAGCATAATCTTTGTATTGAAGTGATAAATTTGGTAAGTCATCTCCAGAATACAATGCCATAAATTCTTTGACAAAAATACTCATAGAGGTACCATCTGAGATTATATGATGCATATCTAGAATCAGTAAATGTTTTGAGTTACTTAATTTTACTAAACACACTCTAAATAATGGAGCGATTTTTAAATTGAAAGGACGAATAAAGGATTCTACAATTTTCGAATCTTCTATTTCTGTTTCAGTAGACACATGACATTCAATATTAAAATCTACTTTGTCATGAATCTTTTGTACTGGATTTCCTTCTATAATCTCAAAAGATGTTCGTAAACTTTCATGTCTAGTTATCAATTTCATGAAGGTTTCTTGAAGTTTATTTTTATCAATATCGCCTTCTAAGATTGTTACTGCTGAAATGTTATAACCAATACGTGAAAATTCATTCTCACTGCTCATCTGTTGCAAAATATACATTCTCTTCTGAGCTGAAGATAAGGGATAAAATTCTTTAATCTCTGCTTTTTCTATTGATAAATAGTTCACGTTTTCAGCCTCAGCAATATATTCAGCTAATCCATTGATTGTTGGTCTTTTAAAAAACTCTGCTAATGGCATTTTCACATTCAACTCTTTATAAATCTGTGTTATCACCTGAGTTGCCTTTAGAGAATGCCCACCTAACTCAAAGAAGTTATGATAAACTCCGATCTTCTCTTCTGCAATGTCTAACACTTCTGACCAAATTTTTGTTAGATTCTTTTCTAGCTCATTTGTTGGCGCAATATATTCTACTCCTGAGTTTATAAAATCTACTTCAGGCAAAGCTTTTCTATCTACCTTACCCGAACTGGTTAAAGGCAGTTCATTTAGCATAACAAAATGAGAAGGAATCATGTAATCAGGTAATTCTATTGCCAGATATTCTCGTACTTCGGCTACATTAATTTCATTTTCTGAAACAATATATGCACATAAATATTTGTTTCCATTCTTAGCCTCTCTTACCAGCACTACTACTTTTTTTACATCTGGATGATTTAAGAGTTTATCTTCAATCTCTCCTGATTCGATCCGATATCCTCGTACTTTCACCTGAAAATCTCTTCTGCCAATAAATTCTATGCTTCCATCAGGCAAACGTCTTCCTAAATCACCAGTACGATAAACTCTACCATCATTAGTCTTCGGGTCTGTTACAAATACTTCATTGGTTTTTGCTGGGTTATTTAAATAACCCAAAGCTAAATGCTCACTCTTAAATACAAGTTCTCCGATCCCAAATACTCGGGCTTCTTGACTACTTTCATCAAGTAGATAGACTTCGGTTTCATCCACTGGAAAACCAACTGGTACTGTTTTACTTCCAAGGTCTTTTTGTTTATCAATAAAATATTGAAGCGTAACCGTAGATTCTGTAGGGCCTAAGCCATTGATAAACAAACAATTGTCTGAAAAATGTTCCTTATATTTTTCCACATCTCGTCTATTGACTACTTCTCCACCTAAGACTATCAAACGAAGGTCTGACAACTCTTCCTCCCCAGTAAGCTCATCTATAAAATATCTATAGACAGTTGGAATGGAGTGATAGATTGTTATCTTTTCATCCTGTAGCCATTTTGCAAAAGATGATAGAACTCCGTCTTTTAGATTGTATGGATATAATGTAGCACCGTTTAATAATGCTCCATAAATATCCATCACTGCAGCATCAAAACAGTAAGAAGAAAGGAGTGTTAACCTATCAATAGAATCAATGTGTAAATTATTTGTGTAAACTTTGATGAAATGTAATACATTTTTATGGTTTTGGATGACCCCTTTAGGAGTTCCGGTCGAACCCGAAGTATATAGTATATAAGCTAGATCATTCGGATCAATATCAATATCAATATCAATATTTAAATTTTTGTCTGAGATTGATTCAATTGCATTTATATTAATAATCGTGATATCATTTTCAACTTCTCTAATTAATTTTTTCGCCAAATGTATATTTGCATCATTTGTTAAGATCATCTTTGCAGCTGAATCTTTAAGCATATATGTAAGACGCTTTATTGGATATGTTGGGTCAAGTGGGATATAGTATTGTCCAGATTTTAGTACGCCAAAGATTCCTGCGATCATCTCTGTATCATGTTCAAATAATAAAGCTATGCCATTTGAAGTTGATTTACTTTCATCCAAAATCATACGACCTATTTGATTGGAAAGCAGATTTAATTCATTATAAGTAAGGATTCTGTTATATGTTTTCACAGCTATTTGATCTGGATATTTTGCTACCTGTTCATTAAAGCGACCGACAATCGATTGATAATCTCCATTGAATTCTTCATATAAATTAGTAGGTTCAATCTGATTACCTTTTATCTCAATATCTCTGAGAGCAAATATATTATATTCACTAATTTGTTTCCCAATATCGAGAGAAACCTCATTTAACAATTTCAGATATTCACCTACAATATATTCCATTGTTTCTAGCTTAAAGAGTAAATTTCTGTAACTCCAATTAATCTCAATACCGTTTTTATATTCAATTACATATAATTCTAGCTCAAATTTCCCATCCTGTAGCTTTGCTATATGATATGAATCTAAAGAATCCAGCTCTTCATTTGCACTATCAATCATGTTCAACATATTAAATAAAACAGATATTTCAGGAAATCTCATTTTGAGATCATCTAATACCAATTCTAAAGGATAACTTTGATGCTGGAATGTTCCTTGAGTTTCTTGATCGACCCTAGACAATAACTCTCTAAAGGATTCGTTATAATCAACCTTGGTCTTCTGTATGAGTGAATTTGTAAAATAACCAACAATATTTTGCAATGAAATATGATCTCTTCCCGCACTGGCGATTCCAGAAACAACCTCTTGCTGACCGGAAAGATAAGATAATAATGCATTAAATCCAGAGAACATTACCATAAAGAGAGTTGTGTTGTTCTCACTTGCTATTTTTCTTAGCCGGTCTTTGACTTCTTTATTAACTACACATCTGTACCCAGAACTTTTCTTGCTTTGCTCCAAAGTTCTCAAATTATCTTTTGGCAAATCTAGTAAAGGAAAGCCACTTTCTAGTTTCTCTTTCCAGAATTGATGGGACTTCTCTTTTATTTTTTGATTATTTAGCTGCTTATTGTGCCATACTGCAAAATCTTTGTATTGATATACTACAGGCGGAAGTTCTACTTCATTACCTCGACTATATCCTTCACAATAGTAGGAAAATTCTCTTTGCAAAATCTCCATTGACCAACCATCAGAAATAATATGATGCATGTTAAAGATAAACTCATAAGATTCTTTATCTAATTTTAGAAGGACTGATGTAAAAAGTGGTGGTGTAGATAGATCAAAAATGGTTTTAGCTACTTTTGCAAAAATCTCCTCTCTCTTCTGCTGTTTTTCATTAGCGCTTAATGAAGAGATATCTATTATTTCTACAGGAAGTTCAATCACATTTGTAGGCATGATAAATTGAACTAGCTCACCATTAATTGTTTTAAATCCTGTCCTAAAACTCTCGTGGCGATCCATAATCTTGATTAAAGCTTTTTTAATCCATTCCTCGTTAACTTGTGATTTAAGTGTCATTCTTCCTGGTAAATTATATGCTGGGCTTTCTGGATCAAGTTGATAAAGAATCCAGAGCCGTCTTTGATTATAAGAAATGGGATAATACTCTTTCTCCTCTACTTTTTCAAGATCGTTAAACTCATTCTTCTCGGCTACCTTGATAACTAAAACAAGTTGACGAATCGTAGGCGATCCAAAAAAGTTAGGAATGGTAATCATGACATTGATGAATTTCTGGATTTTACTGATGATCTGAAATGCACTTAAGGAATGTCCACCCAATTCAAAGAAATTAGTATCTATTCCGATACTATCATAATCCACTCCGAGTACTTCTGACCAAATCTCTACTATTTTTTCTTCTAATTGATCTCTTGGTGCTACATAGTTTTGTTCTACATTAACATCTGGGTTTGGTAACGCTTTTCTATTAACTTTTCCATTTTGAGTTAATGGAATTTTTTCTAACTTAACAAAATATGATGGTACCATATATTCAGGTAGATTTTGCAGTAGATGGTCTCTGAAATCAGAAATTGTGAATGCTTTATGAGAAATGTAGTAAGCCGCTAATGAGTTATCACCATTTGTATTTTCTAGAGCATTTACGACGACCGCATCTATATCATCATGAGATAATAATATATTTTCAATCTCTCCTAACTCAATTCTAAAACCTCTAATTTTTACTTGATGATCAATTCTACCTAAAAAGTCTATTTCACCATTTGCATTCCATCTCGCCAAATCCCCTGTCCGATATAATTTTTTACCATCTTTAATAATAAATTTTTCCTGAGTAAGTTCAGGATTATTTAGGTATCCTCGCGCAAGGCCATCACCTGCGATGCATAGTTCACCATTGACCCCTATCGGGTTAATTTTTTGATTTTCATTAAGAATATATATTTGAGTATTCGCTATCGGAGTTCCGATATTGATTTCCCTCCAGTCTACAACTTCTTGCAAAGTGGACCATACAGTTGCCTCTGTCGGGCCATATAAGTTAAATATTCTACCATTAAAATTTTTCGTTAATGTTGTAGATAAATGCTCTGGAAAAGCTTCACCACCAACCATTAACTCTTCTATCCCACTAAAACAGGATAAATCATCACTATTATTTATTAGCAATTTCAAACGTGAAGGAGTTAATTGTAACATATTAATAGCGTGTGTAATCAACAATTCCTGAAGAAGTTCTAAATTATTCTGCTGATCTTCACTAGCAATAACAATTTTTACTCCTTTAGCTAAAGGTACTAATGTTTCTAAAACAAAGATATCAAAAGATATCGTAGTCAATGCTAATATTGTTTTACTGGACGAGAAATCAATCTTTGAGCTGATCCCTTTGATAAAGTTAAGTACATTTCTATGTTCTATCATTACACCTTTTGGTTTTCCTGTGGAACCAGATGTATAAATAATATATGCTAAATTATTTGGAGAAGCAATATTTTCCAATTTAGTTTTATTGCAATCACTCAAACTTTTATCAGTAATATCTATGCTTTCACCCATAAACTCCAGTTTGTCCAAATTACTTACATCATGATGAGTAAGCAATATATTTACTCCACTATCTTCTATCATATACTTAATTCTCTCTTGTGGATAAGTAGGGTCAACAGGAAGATAGGCTCCTCCGGCTTTTAAAACACCCAAAATCCCAACGATCATCTCTAATGATCGTTTTACCATGATTCCAATTATATTATCAGCTTGAACCCCTTTATCTCGCAATATATGAGCTAACTGATTAGATTTTTCATTTAATTCTTTATATGTTAAAGACTCTTCCTCAAAAATCAGTGCTATATCATCAGGTCTGTTTTCAACCTGTTCTTCGAATAGCTCATGAATGGTTTTAGTTTTCAAATATTCAATTTTAGTATCATTAAACTCTAACAGTTTTTCTTTTTCTTCTCGACTAACCATCTCTAGCATTGAAATTTCTTGATCTAGATAAGCGGATAAGTTTTCAAAAATATTAAGCAGGTTTTTGCAAAAATATCTAATAATATCTTCTGAATATAATACAGAGTTATATCTTACATCCAAAGACAATTTTTCTCCCTTACTAGATAAGATAAAGACTATATCAAATTTAATAGGAAAATCATTTGTGTCATGGAGTTTATCATAAAGCAAAGCAATATTGAAAATCTCCAACTCAAAGTTCTGATCATATAAAGATTTAAGTTTATTATAAATTTCCTCAAAAGAATATTCCCCATAATTAAAAGCTTCCAATACCATCTTTTTTGTTGTATTTAATATTTCTTTAATAGTTAATTTAATAGAAATTTGGTTTCTTAATAATAGCAATTCACTAGTGTTAGCATCCTTCTTAGGAGTCATTGAACCAATAACCAGGTCATCAACTCCTGTATATTTATTTAAAACAATATTTAATCCACTTAAAACAAGTATAAATAGTGCAATATCTGAACCTTTACTAATCCTATTCAAATTACTAGCTATCTGATCAGAAAGTTGTATCTCATAATTTGCTATCTCTGGCGTTAGCTCTTTCTTAAAGTCAGAAATTAGAGGTAATGAAATTTTTGGCAATTCGCCAGATAATTTTTTAAGCCAATACTCTTCAATCACTTTCCTTTTTTGATCATTCACCACTATCTCACCTACTTTTTATGTTTCTTCAGCAGAGGGGTGCTACTTACACACCCCTCACTGAAGATTAATCTAAAAATCAAAATCTAAATCAATTACATCACTTAACTCTTGTTCAAGGGATGTTCGATACTCTAAATCTTCTATTCTGTAATCTGTGTTATCCAGAATACTTCTTAACAAGATGATAAAACGTTCTTTCATCAATTCGATAGTCTCCTCTTTAAAAAGTTCAGTACTATATACAAAAGCACAATTAATAGAATCTGTTGTTTCTGTAGCATATAGAGTAAGATCAAATCGAGAGATCAAACTTTCCCAGTCATAGGTTTGTAATTTTAATCCTGGTAGCTCAATTTCAGGAATATCCATATTCTGCAATAGGAACATCACATCGAAAATTGGGCTCCGACCTGGTTCTCTATTGACGACAACTTTCCTAACCAGATCTTCAAACTGATAATCCTGATTTTCAAATGTCTGCAAAGTTCTATTTGTAACTTCTCTTAAAAACTCTTTAAATGTCTTTTCCTTTGAAGGTACATTTTTCATAGCAAGTGTGTTTACAAACATTCCAATGATCGGTTTTAGATCATAATGTTGACGGCCATCTGTTACTGTTCCAATTACAATCTCTTCATCTCCGCTCAATTTCGCAAGGAATACATTATAAATTGTAAGCAGTAACATAAATAATGTAGTTTTTTCTTCAATGATTAGTTCTTTTAACCTTTCTGTATCTTCCCTGCCCAGCTCAAAACTTATACTATTTCCTCTAAAACTTTGTACTGTTGGTCTAGGGTAATCCGTTAATAGATTTAATTTTGGTATATCGCCTGCAAATTCGTTTAACCAATATTCCTCTTGTTTCTTCATGGCATCATTTTCTAGTTGCATATTCTGCCACTCTGAGTAATCTTTGTACTGAAGTTTAAGCTCAGCTAGTTCATCTTCCCCATATAAGCACATAAACTCTTTTAGTAATATACCTTGAGAAGTTCCATCAGAAATGATATGGTGCATGTCTAGCATCAAAATATGTCTATCTTTACTTATTCTGATAAGTCCTACTCTGAGAAGAGGAGCTTTTTCAAGATTAAATGGCCTAATAAAGCTATTGATGATCTCTTTAGCTTCTTCTTCATTAGCATTAAAATATTCGATAGCAAACTCTACTTTTTCAATGATCTTTTGCACAGGTTCTCCATCTACAACTATAAATGATGTTCTAAAGCTTTCATGTCTCTTAATCAAATGCTTAAAGGTTTCTGCTAATTTTTCTTGATCAAGCTTACCTGTTAAAATATTTATAAAAGGCATGTTGTAACTCAAAGTATCTTTATTCATCTGTTGCGTGAGATAAAGCCGTTTCTGGGCAGATGATAATCGGTAGTATTCTTTTTTCGATGTTGGTTCAATGGAGGTATACAAATTTTCCCCAGCATCATTTATAAACTCTGCAAGTTCTGCAGCAGTTGGTCGTTTAAAGAGTTCTGATAGTGGAATCTCTACATTTAATTCTTGATGAATTTTAGCGGCAACACTAACTGATTTTAGGGAATCCCCACCCAATTCAAAAAAATTCTCATGAATACTTATCTGATTGATTCCTAAGACTCCACCAAAAACTTCAATAATTTTTTCTTCAACTTCATTTCGTGGTGCTACATAATCATCAGGAAGTTCGCCTCTAGAATATAAAATTGTTTCTGGATAAGACGATTTAGCTTCTTCGCCACTCTTTTTTGTTGCAATTAATGATTGTCCAGTTATATCGATATCAAAGTAAAGACGTTCAAAAGGATAGGTTGGTAATGGAATCCGGTGTCTCTCTTCATTTGCATAAAACTCTGACCAATTAATGTCTATTCCATTAAGCCATAAACGACCTAGTCTATTTAAGAGGAAAGAGAGGTCTGACTCATTTTCTTTTGGATGTCTGACAAGATTGAGAACAAGATGTTGTCGAGTTTTATCTGGATGCTGTCTGGCTAAGGTACTAAGTGTTTGACCCGGGCCAGCCTCCACAAACACCCCATTCCCCACCTTGAACATTTCCCTCATCCCATCCGCAAACCGTACTGTCCCCCGAAGATGCTTCACCCAATAATCTGGATCCATCGCTTCTTCCACAGTAATCCAATTACCACTAACATTTGAGATATAAGGTATCTCAGGTTTATTAAGAGCAATCTCTTCCATCTTATCCCTAAATCTCTCCAAAATCGGATCCATCATCATCGAATGAAATGCATGGGATGTATGAAGTCGCCTACTCTGGTAACCTTTCTCTTCTAATACTCTAGCAAACTGATCAATCGCTTCGTCTGTACCAGAAAGAACTGTACTTGCTGGCGTGTTTACAGCAGCAATAGAAATCTCTTCAGTTAATATTTGCTCTAACTCTTCATGTGATACAGGAACACTTAACATCGAACCATGAGGCATCTTATTCATTAATCGTCCTCTTAATGTAACCAAAGTCAATGCATCCTCTAACGAAAATACTCCAGATAAACATGCCGCCACATATTCACCAATACTATGTCCGATCATAGCATCAGGTTTTATACCCCATCTTAAGAGTAATTTAGCCAGTGCGTATTCAAAAGTGAAAATTAAAGGTTGTGTGAGATATGTTTGATTAATCTTATTTTTTAATTCTTCAACATTCTTAGAATTAACATTTTCTGGATATAGAATCTCTTTTAAGTCTTCATCGATGAGTGGCTGTAAAATACCCAAACATTCATCGACAACTTCTCTAAATGCCAACTCATTCTGATAAAGCTCAAGTCCCATATTCATATACTGAGAACCCTGACCAGAGAACATAAAAAATACGGGCCGATGGTTCTTACCTACTGACGATGTAAACACTTTTTTCGAATCAAGTGACGATAACCCATCTATCAGCTCATCTACATCTCTAACAATCATCATTCTCCGATTTTTAAATGGCTTTCTACCAACCTGAAGAGTATACGCTACATCCGCAAGATTACTCTCTGGGTTTTTCTTTAAGTAATCAATTAAATTATCTGTTGTTCGCTCAAGAGATGAAGCAGATTTAGCAGAAAGCATGATCAGTTTATATGGTCTAGTTTCTAACGAATCTTTCATCTCTGGCGCTTCTTCTAATATTATATGAGCATTTGTACCACCAATACCAAATGAACTAACTCCAGCCCGTAAAGGATATTTGCCATTTTTCCATTCCTTCAATTCAGTGTTAACATAAAATGGACTATTATCAAAATCAATCTTTGGATTCGGAGATTTAAAATGCAAACTAGGTGGTATGAACTTATACTCCAACGCCAGAACCGTCTTAATAAATCCTGCAATCCCTGCTGCAATATTTAAATGACCCACATTTGTCTTAACTGATCCAATTCCACAATAATTTCTTTTTTCAGAATCAAAAGCTAATTTTAAAGCTTCCACTTCAATTGGATCACCTAAAGTTGTTGCTGTGCCATGGGTTTCGATATAACTTATACTTGCCGAATCAACTTCTGCCATATGTTGGGCAGCTTTGATAACCTCGGCCTGACCCTCCACACTCGGTGCTGTAAAGCCAACTTTTCTAACACCGTCATTGTTGATAGCAGAACCTTTGATCACAGCATGAATATAATCTCCATCTTTAATAGCGTCATCAAGCCGCTTTAAAACAGCAATACCCACACCATCTCCAAAAATTGTTCCTTTCGCCTCAGCATCAAATGCTCGGCAATGACCATCTGGTGATTTAATCATTCCTTCCTGATAAATATAACCTGATTTCTTAGGAAGCGATAGTGATACTCCACCAGTTAAAGCCATATCACACTTTCCGCTTAATAAATTCTGACACGCGAGATCAATTGCAACTAATGAAGTTGAGCAAGCTGCTTGTACTGTAAAGGCTGGCCCTTGTAAGTTAAGTTTATATGAAATCCGGGTGCTTAAAAAATCTCTACCATTTAAAGTTGCTACAACATATTGATCTGCAGGGTTTTGAATTCTTGAATATGCGCGAGCCATCCAGGCATGATTTGGTGAAGAACCTGCATAAACTCCGATTGATCCAGCATATGTATCTGCATTGTAACCTGCATTCTCCAAAGCTTCCCAGGCACAAACATGTAAAAGTCTAAATTGTGGATCCATCATCTCTACTTCTCTTGGAGAATAATCAAAGAATAATGGATCAAAGTACTCGATATCCTCTAGAACACCTTTTGCCTTAATATAATTTGGATTTTGAATAAGTTCTGGTTCGATGCCAGCCTCTTCTAATTCTTCATCTGTAAAGAAAGTGATCGATTCGACGCCATTTTTTAAGTTGGCCCAGAATTCATCTACATTCTTAGCTCCAGGAAATCTTCCAGCTATACCAATTACCGCAATCTCAAATCCTGTTCTACCATCAGATTTTTCTTCACTTTCCCTAAGTTCTCTTAGTCTGTCTTTCCCTTCATTTATTGCATCATTCCGATTCTTTTGATCAGATATGCTCTGAATTGAAGCACTATCATCAGATGTGTGTAGATACTTAGCGAAAGAACGAATTGTCGGATATCTAAACATTGTTACCACAGAGACATCTTTATCAATAACTTCTTTTAATTCTGTATTTACCTGAATTAGATCAAAGGAATTACCTCCAAGATCAAAGAAATTATCATCCACACCCACTTCATTTACAGTAAGAACATTCTTCCAGATATCTGCAATCATTTGTTCTAAATTATTTTTCGGAGCAACAAAAGTAGTTCCCAATTTTGGACGATTCACTTCAAGCTCTGGGAGTTGTTTTCTATCTATCTTGCCATTTGGAGTCAATGGCATCTCATCTAACTGAACAAAATATGCTGGAATCATATATGCAGGCAACTCATCTGATAAATATGCCCTTAACTTAGTTACTGTAAGTTCTGTCTTAGAAACAAAGTATGCTGCTAAAGATTTTACAGATTTTTTCGTTTCAACTGCAGTTACAACAATTTCCATGATCTCATCATGGGCCAGCAACCTGCTCTCGATCTCACCCAGCTCAATTCGATAACCTCTGATCTTCACCTGATTATCGATTCTGCCCAAAAACTCAATCTCTCCATTTGAGAGCCATCTCACGAGATCACCAGTCCGATAAATTCTCTTTCCATCTTGATATGGATTAGCGATAAATTTTTCTTCTGTGAGGTCAGGAGTATTTAAATACCCTCGTGTTACTCCATCTCCACCAATACACAATTCTCCCGCTACCCCGACTGGTTGAATATGACCAGAACGATCAAGGATATAGATTTGAGTATTGGCTATAGGAGTTCCGATTGTGACCTTATCTGCCTTAGTAACATCTTTGATAGCAGACCAAACTGTTGTCTCAGTTGGGCCATATAAATTATATATTTTGCCTGCAAACTGGCTTTGCACCTTTTTAAGCAATTGATCTGGAAACGCTTCTCCACCAACCATCAAAACTTTAATGCCTTTAAGCCAGGTCTGATCATTGCCTTCCATCAATAATGTCAGCCGTGATGGAGTCACCTGTACCATATCTACTTCACTTTCAATTATTATATTTTTGAGTAAACTAAGATCATTTTGATGATTTTCATCTGCAATCACGACCGCTAATCCACTCGCCAACGGTACCAATGTTTCTAATACAAAGATATCGAAAGAGATTGTTGTCAATGCAAGTATTTTCTTTTCTGCAGCAAATTCGATTTTAGAGATAATCGCTTTTATAAAGTTAACCACATTCTGATGTTCAATCATTACACCTTTTGGCTTACCAGTTGATCCAGATGTATAGATCACATATGCCAGATTATCTGGAGAAGCGATGTTTGCCAAATTAGCATCAGCAAACTTTTCGATACTCTCATCAGTTACGTCTATAATTTCGCCTGTAAACTGAATACTATTTAGTTGATCTAATAAACCTTTTTCGATTAGCAAAATAGCTGCATTACTATCTTCTAACATATACTTTACTCGATCATCAGGATATGATGGATCAATCGGCAGATAAACGCCCCCTGCTTTTAAGATTCCTAAAATTCCAACCATCATCTCAATTGAACGTGTTAGCATGATACCAACCAAACTATCTTTTGCGACACCTTTTGAGCGCAATAGATTAGCAAGTTGATTTGACTTGTTATTCAATTCCCGATAAGTCAAACACTTGTCACCATAAACAAGGGTTTTCAGATCTGGAGTCTTTTCAACCTGTTCTTCAAATATCTGATGTATAGTTTTATCTTTTGAGTATTCTAGTGCTGTATCATTAAAGTCATATAGTATTTGAGTCTTTTCACTCTCTGTAAGTATTTCGATATCTGCTAACTTGTTCTCAGATTCTTCTAGTACAGCAGAAACTATCTTCATAAAGTAGCCAATAAATCTTTGAATCGTCTCTTCTTTAAATAACTTTGTGCTATACTCTACGGTAAATCTTAAACTGTTTCCATCAACATCATCAATTTCCACACCATAAAAACTAAGATCAAACTTGGAAACTTCGCTCTCAAAATCATATGGCTTTAACTTTAGACCAGGAATCTCAACTTCCGGCATATCCATATTCTGTAATGCAAAGAAAACATCAAAGAGTGGATTTCTACTTACATCCCTCGCCACATTAGCTTTTTGCACAAGGCCCTCAAAGGGATACTCCTGATTTTCAAATGCCTGTAGTGTCTGATTACTAACTTCTCCTAAAAAATCTGTAAATCTCTTATCAGCAGTTGGCTTATTTCTCAATACTAGAGTGTTAATAAACACTCCAATGATACTCTGAAGATCTGGATGCCGTCTTCCCGCAATCGGTGTACCGACAATAATATCATCCTGACCACTTAATTTTGCAAGTAATACATTATATACCGCTAAGAGAACCATATACAGAGTCGCGTTTTCATTACGAGCTAGTTTTTTAAGTCCTTCTGTTTCTTTATGCCCAATCTCAAAGAGATTTCTATTTCCTGCAAAACTTTGCACTGTTGGTCTTTGATAATCAATCGGTAGATCAATTACTGGAATCTGACCCGAAAACTCTTTTAACCAGTATTCTTCTTGTTTTTTAATCAAAGCATTGCTCTGCTCAGTATTTTGCCATTCCGCATAATCTTTGTACTGAATTCTTAACTCAGGCAACTCTTCACCACTATATAAAGACATAAAATCTTTAACAAATATCCCGATTGAAGTACCATCTGAGATAATATGATGGATATCAACGATCAATAAATGCTCATTTTCAGCAACCTTAATCAGCCCTACTCTAAAGAGAGGCGCTTTCTCTATGTCAAAAGGCCTGATAAAGTTTGTAATTATCTCATCTGCTTCTACTTTAATTGATTCGAAATATTCGATTGCAAAATCTAAACTCAGATCATTAATTTTCTGGACAGCCTGTCTATCAACCATTTCAAAAGAAGTTCTTAGACTTTCATGTCTATTGATTAATTTCCTAAATACAGCCTCTAGTTTAGCTATCTCTATTTCACCCTCTAAGAGAGCAACTGTCGGAATATTATAACCTGTCTCTAACTTTTGCAGAATAAATAATCTCTTCTGTGCTGAAGATAATGAATAATATTCCATCTCTTTAGCAACTTCTATCGCTGTATAGCTCTCCTTCTTAGCTACTTCAAGATACTTAGCTATACCAGAAACGGTTGAGTTTTTAAATATCTCTGGTAATGGTACCTTTACATCAAACTCTTTATAAATCTTCGAGATCAATTGAGTAGCTTTTAAAGAATGTCCGCCCAATTCAAAGAAATTGTTATTAACTCCTATCTTTTCTGCCTCTATACCGAGAACATTGGCCCAAATATTAGCCAGAATTTTTTCAGTTTCATTTCTCGGTGCAATATATTCCACTCCTACCACCACAAAATCTGGTTCTGGCAGAACTCGTCTGTTTATCTTACCAGATTGGGTAACAGGGAACTCATTCATCCGAACATAATAAACTGGAATCATATAATCTGGCAGTTCTTTAGCTAAAAACTCTCTTAGTTCAGATGCTTGAATCTCTTCTTTAGAAACATAATAACCACATAGATATTTTGTGCCATTTCCATCTTCTTTGGCTAAAACAACTGCTTCTTTGACATCAGGATAAGTGATAAGTTTATTCTCAATCTCTCCTAATTCGATGCGATAACCTCTTATTTTAACCTGAGCATCTCCTCTGCCAATAAACTCAATACTTCCATCTATCAAACGCCGTCCTAAATCGCCTGAACGATAAACTCTGCCTTCATTAGATAGTGAATCATTTACAAATACTTCGGCAGTTTTTTCAGGATTATTCAGATATCCTGGAGAGAGATAATCACTCTTATAAACAATCTCACCTATACAAAAAACTCCGACTTCTTCATTATTATCATCAATCAAGAAGACTTCTGTTTCATCAACAGGGAAACCAACTGGTACTGCTTCTTTTAATACTTCTGTCTCTTTATCAATAAAATACTGTAAAGTAACCGTCGATTCAGTTGGACCCAGACCATTAACGAAAAGACAATCATCTTTGAAATATCTCTTATATCTCTCGACATCACGCTTATAGACTGCTTCTCCACCCAAAACGATCAATCTTAATTCTGGAAACTCATCATCTTCAGTCAACTCGTCAGTAAAGTATCTATAGACTGTTGGTATAGAATGATAAATCGTAATCTTTTCATCCCTAAGCCAATTCGATAATTGAATTAAATCTCCCGATTTCTTGAGATCATACAGATATAGTGCTGCTCCATTTAGCAAAGCACCATATATATCCATCACCGCTGCATCAAAACTATATGATGAGAGTAATGTTAAGCGATCATCTGAACTGATATGTAAATTATTTGTGTACACTTCAATGAAATGCAGTACATTTTTATGCTTCTGGATTACCCCTTTGGGCTTACCAGTTGAACCAGATGTATAAAGAATATAGGAGATACTATCTGGATCAATTGTGTGATTTATATTTTTCTTTGATACTGCAGGATCAATCTCTTCAATATTAACTATCTTAATTCCTCTACCAAGTTCCTTAGTTAAACTTTCAGCCAATGACTTATTTTTATCATTAGTCAACAAAATTTTCGCATTGGAATCCTCGAACATGTAAACCAATCTCTTAATTGGATAAGTTGGATCAAGAGGAATATAGTAATTCCCAGATTTTAATGTACCAAAGATTCCTGAAATCATATCTACATCATGTTCAAAAAGAATAGCTATCCCTTCTGGCTTAGCTTCTGATACTTTACGAATGCTTCGCGCAATTTGATTAGCAGTATCATTCAACTCTTGATAAGTTAAGCTCTGCTTTTCTGTTTTAACGGCGATTCGAGAATTATATAACTCTACCTGTTTTTCAAAACGGCTGACGATAGATTGATTTATCTCTTCTTTTTTAAATTCGATAAAACTATTTGTTGGGTTAATCGAATTTTCTAGCTTCTCAAATTTTGAAGAGAAGATATTATACTCTTTGATCTTTTTCGCAGGTGTAGTAGCTATTTCGCCCAATACTTTTAGATACTCATTTGCAAAATATTCTATCGTTTCAGGTAAAAAGAGTGAATTTTTATAATTCCAATAGATCTCAATACCATTTTTATATTCCACCACATAGAATTCAAGGTCAAACTTCACATCCTGCACATTTTCAATATGCTCACCTGCAAAAGATTTAAGTTCATTTTCGGTAGCAGTTTCCATCATATTAAGCATATTAAAGAAGACAGAAACCTCTGGAAATCTCATCTTCAGATCATCTAACACTAACTCTAAAGGATAACTCTGATGCTGAAAGGCTTCCAAAGTCTCTTTATCAATCCGTTGCAAAAGATCAGTAAAGTTTTCATCATACTCTACGTGATTTTTCAGAAGTATAGAGTTAATAAAGTAACCAATAATATTTTGCAATGAAATATGCTCTCTACCCGCACCCGCTACACCAATCACAATCTCCTTTTGGTTAGTAAGACGTGAAAATAAGAGATTCACAGCTGAAAACATCACCATAAATAGAGAAGTATTATGATCTTTAGCAAGTTTTTTTAGTAACTCTTTAACATCACTCTTTACTACAGCTTTATAAGATGAACTTTTTTGATTGGCCTTGATTTTACTCATATGTGCAAAATCTCGTGGAAGTTCTAATTCGGGATATCCTGCTTTAAGCTTATTTTCCCAATACTTATGAGATTTTTCCTTTATCAAAGGATTAGAAATTTGCTTATTATGCCATTCAGCAAAGTCTTTATATTGATATTCTACTCTTTGTAATTGAACTTCATTGCTATCTTTATATCCCTCATAGATTTGTCCAAATTCTCTTTGTAATATTTGCATAGACCATCCATCTGAGATTATATGATGCATATTGTAGATCAAATCATATCTATTCTCAGCTAACTTTACTAATACTACTTTAAATAAAGGAGCTTTAGCAAGGTCAAAAATAGTCTTTGCGACTTTTGCAAAAATCTCATCACTCTTTATCTTTTTAACTTCATCTAACCTGGAGATATCTATGTATTCAAAAGGCAATTCTACTTTCTCATTAACAAACTGAACTGGTTCACCACTAAAATTTTTAAAGCCTGTCCTAAAACTCTCATGACGTTCGATTATTTTACTTAAAGCTTTTTTTACAATCTCTTGATCTACATCTTCTTTTAACTCAATCTTTTCTGAGAGATTGTAAGCAGGACTATCAGGGTCAAGTTGATTAATTAACCAGAGCCGTTTCTGATTATAGGATAGTTCATAAATATCTTTTTCCTCTACCTTTTCTAGATCAACAAATTTTGTTTTTTCTGCCCCATCTATGATGACAGCAAGTTTTCTAATTGTTGATGCTTCAAAAAAGATAGGAATTGTGACCGCAACTTTGAGTTGCTTTTGTATTTTACCAATTACCTGAATCGCTTTTAATGAATGTCCACCGATTTCAAAGAAGTTGGCATCAATACCGATATTAGCTTGATCTATTCTAAGCACTTCTGACCAGATCTTGACCAGACTTTCTTCTAATTCAGTTCTCGGGGCAATATACTCTTCTGTGATCTTCACTTCAGGTGCAGGCAGAGCTTTTCTGTTTGCCTTGCCACTTAAAGTTAGCGGAATTCTTTCTAACTGAACAAAATGCACAGGTATCATATAATCAGGCAAGCTCTTTGCAAGAATCATTCTCACTTTTGGAGTATCTACTTCGTCATCAGATACAATATATGCACAGAGATATTTCTCTCCGGCAACATCTTCACGATCTATAACAAGTGCTTCTTTAATATATTCTATCTTGAGCAGTGAATTGTCTATCTCGCCTAATTCTATTCTAAATCCTCTGATCTTTACTTGAAAATCGATTCGTCCTAAAAATTCTATATTTCCATCTGGTAACCAACGAGATAGGTCTCCAGTACGATATATTCGTTCTCCCTCTACAAAGGGATTGGGAATAAATCTTTCTTCTGTTAAGTCTGGGCGGTTCAAATATCCCCTTGCTAAACCTAAACCAGATATACATAACTCTCCCGCTGTTCCCACCGGTGCTAGATGATTGCTTTGATCTAAGATATATAGTTTTATATTATGAATCGGTTTTCCTATTGGGATATTCTTATAATTCTTTTCAGAATTACAGTCAAAATATGTTACATCCACAGTCGCTTCTGTAGGTCCATACAAATTTGCTAATTTTGTATCATTTACTTTAGCTAACAGAGTCATAAAACGTTCAACATGATGTACTTTTAATTCCTCACCACTCGTGAAAACTTTTTGTAAACTTTTTAGCCTTACTGAACTCTTTTGCTCTCCTACATATTCTAAAAATGCATTCAGCATCGAAGGAACAAAATGTATCACAGTTACTTCTTCTTTTTCTATAGTCTCAACGATAGTGGCAGGATCTTTTTCACCATCTGGAACTAATAAGCAAACTTTTGCTCCCTCAAGAGCCCACCAGAATAGTTCCCAAACAGATACATCAAAAGTAAATGGCGTTTTCTGCAAGATTAGATCATTTTCTGTGATTGGATATTTTGCTTGCATCCATTTTAATCTATTTATTGCTGAATGATGTTCTATCATAACTCCTTTTGGTTTTCCAGTTGAACCAGATGTATAGATTACATACGCTAAATCTCTGGGACTATTTATATTCTCTAAATCGTCGCTTTTTTTACCATAAGAATTAGCATCTTCTAAGTTGATTACCTCACAAGAATCGTTACACAAATCTAGAAAACGTTCCTGGGTTAGTAATAACTTAGCCTCACTATTTGTAAGGATATAATCTATTCTTTCTTTAGGATAATCAGGAGAAAGTGGCAGATATGCTCCTCCAGATTTTAGTATCGCATATATTCCAATAATCATCTCAAAAGATCTTTCTACCACCAAACCTACAATACTGTCAGTTCCCACACCTTTGCTTCTTAAAATGGATGCTAGTTGATTTGCTCTTTTATTTAATTCAGAATATGTAAGCGTTTGATCATCAAATATTACAGCAATGTTATCTGGAGTCTTTTTTGCCTGTTCTTCAAATAATTGATGTAATGTCTGATCATTCGGATATTCAGTCTGTGTGTCATTAAAATCATATAAAAGCTGTGATTTTTCTTCTTCGGTGATTACTTCAATCTCTGATAAATTAATTTTAGGATTCTCAACAATTTGATTTAAGATTTGAGTGAAATGTAATCCTATCTTTTTAACAAAATCACCATCATAAACAGCAGTATTATAATTAAAATTAATAGTCAGAGTTTTTTCAGGGAATATAATAATATTAAAATCATAATTTGTCTGTTCAAAAAATTCTACATCCACTACCCTAAATCCGAGTTCATCAACACTACTTACATCCTTTATCCCTTCTTCAATTGGATAATTTTCAAAGACCATCAGATGATCAATTAAATTATTCTTCAAAGAAGATGATGATTGAATATCTGCTAAAGGTAAATATTCAAATTGTTTTGCTGAGACTGATTTAATTTGTACGCTTTTAAGTAACTTAGCAAAGTTATTATTCTCACCAACTGAGATTCTCACAGGAACAGTATTGATAAATAGACCTACAACCTCTGCAATTCCTGCAATCTCAGAGGGTCTGCCTGAAACAACCGCTCCAAAAACTACATCATCTGTATTGTTATATTTTTGCAATAATACTCCCCAGGCAGTTTGCATCAGGTTATTAATCGTTACCTGATTTTCTTTAGCAACGGTCATTAGATCATGTGTAAATTTTTCATTTATTGTAAACTCATATTCACTTACTTGATATTGATCAGACACAGGGCTACCTAAATTAGGTAAGGTAGCCTGCGTATCATAACCACTAAGATAATTTTCCCAATACTCTAATCCTGCTTTTTGATTCTGTTTTTCCAGCCATTTGATATAATCAATGTATGGTGTAATTGATGTTATTTCAACAGTATCATTTTTTCTTAAAGAACTATAGATTTCGATTAAGTCCTTAAAAATAATCCCCAAACACCAACCATCCATGATGATATGTGGAAAACTCCAGATCAATTTATAGGATTCTTTACCTGTCTTAAAAAGTGTAACCCGCATTAATAAATGTTTTGTTAGAACAAATCCCTTATCTCTGTCTTGAACTTTGTACTCTTCAAGATACTTTTCTTGGGAAACAGCATCCAAATAGGATATATCTTCGAAATCAATTTTTCCTTCTACATTTTTTAGGACAACTTGTTTTGGCTTAGCTACTTTTTCATGTACAAAAACAGTTCGTAAAGATTCATGTTTTTCAATCAAAAGATTCAAACTTTTCTCCAAAAGTTCTCTATCAATATCGCCAGTGATAGTAAAAACACTCTGTTCAAAATAAGCATTTGAATCTTTATTTAAGAGAGAATGATAGAGCATACCTTCTTGCATTGGGGAGAGGGAATATAATTTTTCTATTTCAACCTTTCGTTTCATCTAACTACCTCCCTATAAATCCAGAATGTCTTTAATTTCGTCTAATTCTTCGATGGAAACTTCATTATCTCCAAGGTCACTTGGTGTAACTTCTTTTTCATCTTTTCCGATACAATGTTCAACGATCTTTAATAGATTTGATTTATAGCAATCAATTAATTTTTCAATACTTTCTTTTTCATACTCATATTTGTTATAGGTAAATGAGATGGTTAATTTTTCTTCAACGATCATTCCGTTAATATTGAGAGAAGTTTTTCTCTCACGCTCGGGACTCACAAGATTTCCCATACTGATGTTAGAGAAAGTAAATAGATCATTGACAGTTTGATCAAACTCTCCTAGATAGTTAAAGCTGATCTCTGGCTGAATATTAAATTGCAATCCAACTTTTTTCTCATCTGGTGTAAGATACTTTAATATTCCATACCCGATACCTTTATTTGGAATTCTCCGTAAAATCTCTTTTACTGATTTGATCGAGTATGAAAACTCTTCGATTTTACTCATATCCAATAGAACTGGGAATTTGGAAGTAAACCAACCTACAGTACGACTGATATCCATATCTTCAATGATCTCTTCACGTCCATGTCCTTCTAAGGTGATTAATATCTTCTCTAATCCAGCCCATTTATTAATTGTCATTCCTAATGCTGATAACAAGATATCATTGATCTCTGTATTATACGCCCAATTTACTTCTTTAAGTAATTGATTTGTTTGATCTTTACTCAGAGTGATATTTGCAGAATCGTAGTTCTTGCCTTTTCTCATTTCCTGATCTATTTGACAATCACGAGGTAAACTTACGAATTCGTTTGCTTGGATTTCTTTCCAATAAACCAATTCTTCTAACGCATCCTGACTTTCTGCATATTTTGCTAACTCTTCTGACCAGTACTTATAGGAATCTGTTTTATCTTGAAGACTGATCTCTACACCTTCTACACTCTGCTGATAACCTATAGCAAAATCTTCAAGCAAGACTCTCCAGGAGACACCATCAACTACTAAATGGTGAATCACTATCATAAAATGATCTCCTAAATTTGTTTTAAAGAGTCCTAACTTTACGAGTGGGCCTTCGCTAATCATGATTCCACTCTGTAACTTATTCGCTTCTCTTTCAATTTTTGCTTCTACATCAGCTTCACTTCTAAAATCAAAGAGTTCGAAGTCGAAGAGTTTATCTGAAACAGGTCGGTTCTTTTGAATGATCTGGCTATCATTTATCTCATAGATCATTCTTAGGGCGTCATGATGTTCAACTATTTTTGTAAATGCATTACTAATATGCTCCTGGTCAAATCCTTCTTTACTATAAAGCATTGCAGCCTGATTATAGTGATTTGTTTCGATTAAGTTTTCAAAGAATGAACTTTGAATCGGAGTCAATTTAACTTCGCCTTCTACCACGCTCTGGTCTATAACTCGCTTAATCTTCTTTACAGCTTTTGATAACTCTTTGATTGTTGGATGCAAGAAGAAATCTCTGGTCTCTACCTTCAATCCTTCTTTTCTAAGCATTGAAGACATTTGAATAGCTTTGATAGAATCTCCACCAACCTCGAAGAAGTTATCATTAACCCCTATACTCTCGACTCTTAAGATCTTCTGCCAGATTGCAACTAAGATTTCTTCAATACTCGTCTTAGCAGCAACGTACTCTGCTTCAGCTTTGACTTCAGGTTCTGGCAATGCTCTCTTGTTTAATTTACCATTTATAGTTAAAGGTAAATTTTCTAATTGAACAAAATATGATGGTATCATATACTCAGGTAATTCCCTTGCAAGTAGCCCGCGAATCTCAGATATTAATAATTCAAAATCTGTCTTAACTGGTACAATATAACCACAGAGATACTTTCCGCCCTGTTCATTCTCTCTAGCAATTACCGCAGCATCTTGAATATAATCATATTCTAATAATTTGCTTTCGATCTCACCTAATTCGATTCTAAATCCACGAATTTTTACTTGATTATCTATTCTGCCCATATATTCGATTGTTCCATCTTCTGTCCATCTAGCTAAATCTCCTGATCTATATAATCTGCCACCTTGATTAAATGGATCTTGAATAAACTTTTCTTTCGTTAATTCCTCACGATTTAAATAACCTCTGGCTACACCGTCACCGCCAATACATAATTCTCCAGGAACTCCTATCGGCTGAACCCTATTTTCATTATCAAGAATATAGACCTGATAATTTGGCATAGGTTGACCGATTGGGATTGTATTCAAATTAGATATATTTTTCTTTGAAATTTCAAAAGAAGTGGTATCAACTGTACATTCCGTTGGCCCATAGACATTGGTAACCTTAAGCTCAGGGTTTTTAAAGGCTTTTAGCAATCTTTCAACGGTATGCTTTTGTAAAGCCTCTCCCCCGACAATAAAGTTTTTAAGATCAATATCTAAACATTGATCACCAATACTATCTAACAACAATTCCATATGTGTTGGGGTTCCATCTGATATATTAATTCGATTATTATCATAAAACTCAAGTAATTTTTCTCCATCAAGTCTCGTATCTTCAGGAACAATATATAATCCATGACCTTGTGAAAGTGCGGCAAAAATCATCTTGATTGATGCATCAAAGACATATGGAGAGATTAAAGCGATTCTTAATTTTTCTGAATATTGATTGTAAATTCGCTCCTGCAATCCAAATACAAGATTATTTAGATTCCTGTATTCAACCATTACCCCTTTTGGTTTACCCGTCGTTCCAGAGGTATAGATTACATAAGCTAAATTTTCTGGTTTATTGATTACCTCCAGATTAGATGATTCTTCTAAAAATTGATTCTCGTCATCAATCAGGATAATCTCTGTTTTGCTGAAAGATTCAGCTTGTTCTAATAGATGTTTTTGGGTGAGCAGAATCTTAGCGCCACTATCCTCTAGCATGAATTCTATTCGAGCTTGTGGATAGTCTGGCCCTGCCGCCATATAAGCTCCGCCAGCCTTCAAGATTCCCAACATCCCAACTATCATCTCTACTGAACGATCAACCATCAATCCAACAATATCCTCTGCCATGATCCCTTTTGACCGTAGGGTTCTAGCTAATTGATTTGCCTTCAGATTAAGTTTTTGATATGTTAAACTAGAATCTTGATAAGCTACTGCGATATCATCTAGACTCTTTGTCACCTGTTCTTCAAATATCTCAACAAAAGTCTTATCTTTGGAATACTCTAATGCAGTATCATTAAATACATTTGCAATCTGCTGTTTCTCTGTATTAGAGATCATCTCAAGATTAGAGATTTTGATATCAGGGGTTTTCAATACTTCGTTTAAAATATTGATCAAATGTCCAGCTAATCTTTCAATTGTCTCTTTCTTAAAGAGCTTTGTACAATATTCAAAATTAATCTCAACCTCTTGATTGATCTCAACTGCTTCCATCCTGAGATCAAATTTTGTCAGATTATAGTCAAACTCATATGGTAAGAATCTAAGATCCTTCGCTTTTAATTCTGCATTTCCCATATTCTGCAAAACAAACATTGTATCAAATAAGGGATTTCTACTCATTTCTCTTTGAAGTTTTAAATTCTCTACTAATCTCTCAAAAGGATAATCCTGATTTTCAAAGCCATCTAATGCCTTCTCTTTCACATTCCGTAGAAATTCTGCAAAGGATAACTCAGATTTTGGATGATTTCTAAGGGCAAGGGTATTGGCAAACATACCAATTACACTTTCATAATTAGCATGACGTCTACCCGAAATTGGTGTTCCAATGATAATGTCATCCTGACCAGAATATTTTGCCAACAGAACATTGTATGCAGCCAACATAACCATAAACAAAGTGGCTTCATTTTTGTAACCAAAACTTCTTAAATTATCTGTTAACTCTTTATTTAACTTAAAATAATATCTATTTCCTTCAAAAGATCTAGTTGAAGGTCTTGGATAATCAGTTGGCAAGTTGAGAACTGGAATTGGACCATGAATCTCTTCAGAGAATTGATTTAACCAATAATCTTCCTGTTCTTTGATGTGACCAGCTTCAATCAGCTGATTCTGCCAGATAGCAAAATCCTTATATTGATACTTTAACTCACGCAATTCTTTACCTTCATATATATCCAATAATTCTTTCAAGAGAATAATCCCGGCAGTCCGATCACCAACAATATGATGGATATCCAGCAGTAAGATATGTTTCTCTTCAGCAATCTTAATTAGCCCTAATCTTAATAATGGTGCTTTAGTTAGATCAAATGGTCTAATAAACGCTTTCACGATCTCTTGAACTTGATCTTCTGGTAACTCATAATACTCCATTTCAAAATCAAAATCTTGATGCACTTTTTGCATAGGTTCATTATTAACAAGTTCAAAAGTAGTCCTCAGGGTTTCATGACGCTGAATAAGTTCTTTAAAGATTCTTTCAATTTTATCTTTGTCAACTAAACCTTCTACCATCATAAAACCAGGATTATTATAACTCATACTTTCTGGATCAATTTTATCAAGAACAAAAAGTCTTTTCTGTGCTCCTGAAAGTGGATAGCAGTCTAAGATAATTTCATCCATATCTTCTGATTTTAATCCACCTTCTATAGTATGAACCCATTTTTGATTATCATTTAATTTAAAATGTTCTCTGATTACTTCAAAATTCATCTCACCAATAGAACAGAGACCGATATCTGATAGTTCAGCAGCCTGTGTTAAAGACCCTACCATGATACCTGTATCAATGGTAGCGTAAAAATATCCATTCGAACTATACATAGGCATATTAACATCAGCATTATAAATCATAAATATTGAAAATGCCGATGTTTTAAAGATCTCTTTGTTCTTAAAATAATGTGCCTCTGTAGTAATTGGCGCATCCTGATCTACTAAATCTAAACTATTGTCGATAGGATTATAGTAATATAATCCTTTCTCTAGATTTTCCACTCGACCAGGTTTGACATAAATAAATACATCAATTGCATATAATCCACCTGAACTTGCGTAATAATTTGTTACCCTTCCATCTTTCCGGGTCTGTTTAAAGATACTCAACATCTGTGAAAATGACTCAAATGAAATCTTTCTGAATTCATCATATTTTCGATGACTCCGACGATCTTTGATATAAGATGGCCAAACTTCTGGACGCTCAACCAGAGATACTTTCACATCTTGTGTTTGGCTAAAACTACGATCTAATTGCTCCATCTTAAACTTTTTATACATGTCAGAGATCACTAAAATCTCCTCGCCATACTTATTCGTAAATAGATTTCGTTGTGTTGAAAAGACTTCAGGAAGATTTAATAAACCACTTATTAAAACCTGATTTTGAACCAGATCATTGATCAATTGATTCATTTGATCAGAATTCAGAGTTTGGAATTCTTTAAGTAAACCATCCAATGTTACACCTTTCTGTGCTAAGAAATATAACTTTGGAAAAGCATTTAAAGCTACTCCTGTATATGATTCTTCTCCAATTAATACTTTGTTATCTGTCTGTTCCCAATGTACAACTGGTGACCAATAATATACTTTCTCTCCGCTCAAATCAACAGTTACCTGTTCTGTTTTAGGGGTTTCTTTGACCTGACCAGACATATATTCACTTAAATCAGCAATTGTTTGTTTTCTAAATATACCCGAAATCGGAACCTTCGTATTAAAAGTTTGTTCAATCTGATTGATCAATTTTTGAATGATTAAGGAATCTCCACCAAGTTCAAAGAAGTTATCATGAATGCCGATATCATCTACCTCAAGTACACTCTCCCATATCGCAATCAGCTTTTCTTCCAGTTCATTGCGAGCTCCGATATAATTTGTCTCATGAGTTACATCAGAGTTAGGTTTAGGTAATGCTTTCCGATCTACTTTGCCATTAGCTGTTAAAGGAATCTTATCTAAATGAATAAAGTATGAAGGTATCATATAATCTGGCAGTTTTTCTGCTAAATATGCTCGTAACTCAGCGATAGGTAAACTAATATCAGAAACGATATAGGCACAAAGATATTTTTTATTCGTTTCATCTACACGGTCAATAACAATCACATTTTTAATTGTGTCATACTCTAATAGACAACTTTCAATCTCACCCAATTCAATTCTATAGCCTCTAATTTTAATCTGGTGATCTTTCCGACCTAGAAATTCGATATATCCTTCTTGATGGAATATTCCATAATCACCAGTCTTATAGACTTTTCCTAACTCAGGATGTTCAATAAAGGCATTTTTTGTCTTCTCTTGATCATTCATATAACCTACAGCGACCCCATCTCCACCGATATACAGTTCGCCTTGAACTCCGATAGGACAGAACTCTTGCATATAATTTAGTACATAAAATTGTTGATTCGCTAATGGATAGCCATAAGGAATACTCTTCCAATGCTCCTTGACTTCTTCGATAGGATAATAAATCGACCAGATTGATCCTTCTGTAGCGCCGCCCTGACTGATTACATCTGTATTCAGGAAATGTTTCTTAATTCTTCCAGGTAATTTTAAAGGAATCCAATCACCGCTTAACATTACCTTTCTTAAATGATGGTTTACATAACCATCAGAAAGGTTTTCGCATACTAAATCCAGAATCGATGGTACTGAGTTCCAGATTGTAATCTCATTTGTATCAAGAGCTTCGATCAAACTCTGAATATCTTTCTGACTTTTGATCAATACCAATTTTGCTCCGATACTCAATGCACCAAAAACATCATACACAGATAAGTCAAAACACATTGAAGAGATGCCGAGAATTCGGTCATTTTCGGTAATACCATATCTTTGATTTATATCAATAATAGTATTATTAGCCGCTTTGTGAGTGATGACAACTCCTTTAGGTCTTCCTGTACTTCCTGATGTATAGATTACATATGCTAGATCCTTTGGATCATTTATATTATCTAATTCATCTACTGGATAAGTTGAAAGATTTTTCGTTGTATAAAGATCAGGCTTTATTAGCATTTTGCATTTACTATGCTCATAGATATAGTTTTTGCGATCTTCGGGATATTCAGGATCGATTGGCACATATGCTGGCCCTGCTTTTAATACTCCCATGACATTAACTATCGTTTCAATGCTTCGAGAAGTAATAACACCTATTAAACCATTTCTGCCAACTGCTACCTCACGCAAATAAGCTGCTACCTGATTTGATCTTTCATCAAGCTCTCTGTATGTAAGCCTTTCATTGTTAAATTCAACTGCAATCTTATCTGGAGTTAGTTTAGCTTGTTTGATGAAATTCTCGTGTAAAGTTGTTGCCGGGATATCTTCATCTGTTTGATTATACTCTTCAATCTGATTCAATACTTCGCTAGAAGGTTGAAGTTTGTAATTTGTTTTATCTTCAATAAGATGACTTAAGATCATGATATATTGTTCAAAGATAGCTGATATCACTTCTGGTTCAAATAAATCTTCTACATAGTCCCAAGTGATAATCAATTGTCCGTTCTCTTCTCCAACTTGGTTGTCAATAAAAACTTGCGATGTTTGGGAAATATTCATCTTGACCTCACCAAGGAAAGGTGTCTCCGATTCGGTATCATTTCCAAATAACATACTGGTAAAGATGAATGGCATATTTGCCTGAGTTCCAGAATTATTGCGTTTCCCGATCTCTCTGATAAACTCTACTCCATCATAATGACGATGCTCTAAACCTTCGATTAATGTTTTTTGAATCTCACGAGCATTATCCCAGAATGTTTGATCAGCCTTTAAATCTATTCCCAGTAAAACTACTGATGTAAAATCTCCGATGATTTGATTTACATCTTTGTGGAATGGGAACCTGTTAAAAATTGTTAAGTTAAAGGCTAACTTAGGTTGATTGCTCCAAAAAGCTAGAACTTCGGCATAAGCTGTGGATAAGACGGCAGATGGAGTGAGGTTTTTGTGTTTGGCTATATTTTGAAGGCTAGCCCATTCTTCTTTTGTAAATTCTTTCCGATGACGATTAAAATGTGGTTTAGTAATCTCAGATGGATTACACTTATAAGGTAACGCTGGAGCAGATGGAAAATCATCTAACTTAGCTAACCAGTATTCCCGATCCATTTGATAAATTTCAGATTTTTTAAGATCTTCTAAAGCTAGAATATAATCTCTAAAGGTAAACTCTAACACTGGTTTTGTGAGCTCTGGATTCTGATAATATACCATCAACTCTTCTCCGATGAGCCGGATACTGGCAGCATCACCAATTAATAGATCAAAACCAAGACAGATATATTGAGTATCGTTAGAGAGTTTAAAGGATTTCACTTCAAACAATGGCCATTTTTCTGGATTAAAGACAAAATGACTCATTCGATCTCTTTCTTTTAAGATTCTCTCTTGTTGCTTTAGTGAATCAAAATCAGTTAGATCTTCAACATCTATCTTATAATAAGGAATCTCAGATAAAATCTGTTGCTTATTACCGACAACTACTGCTCTGAGCATTGGATGACGTTTGATGATTTTATTTAAAGCACTTTCCAATCGCTGAATTTCTATCTTTGCTTCTATCTCTTGATAGACATGAGTAGATATACCACCCATCTCAAACTCTTCATCTCTACCGATTACATACGCTATTTGAATATCTGTAAGCGGGAATGGTAGATGAAGATTTTCTTTATCTGGACTTTTAGCGATATACTTAACTTTCTTAACCAGATTTTCATCCTGATTTTGCTTATTTGATAATTTAGTATTGATAATAGCTGCAAAACTTTCGATATCCTGGCTGCTAAAGATATCCGATAAAGGTATCTCAACAGCAAATTCCTTTTCTAATTGTGCCGCAACAGATACTGCTTTTAAAGAATCTCCACCAAGTTCAAAGAAATTCTCATGAATACTTATCTGACTAATTCCTAATACAATCTGATAAATATCAACAACCTTCTCTTCAATCTCATCGCGTGGTGCAATAAATATCTCTAGAAGATCGGTTCTTGAGTATAAAGTTGTAGCTTTAGATTGATCTTCTTTTACAAGACTTGCTGAAGAAAATAGATTTTCTCCTGAAATTTGTGAAAGTACGTCACTATTAAAATAGACTCGATCAAAGGAGTATGTTGGTAGAGGAATACGATGTCTTCTCTCCTCTGCATAGAATTCTGTCCAATCTATATCTACACCAGAGGCCCATAAACGTCCGACCTTATTCAATAGGTAATAAAGATCAGATGCATTTTCCTTTGGGTGTCTGACAAGGTTTATGACTAATTGTTCAGGTTTTTTAGCTAAATGCTGTCTTGCAAAGCTACTTAAGACCTGTCTAGGGCCAACTTCAATCAATATCGCCTTCTCTTTCTTCAAGAGTTCACTAAGCCCATCAGCAAACCGAACTGTTCCACGCAGGTGTTTGACCCAATACTTAGAATCAGTAGCGTCTTCTACAGTAATCCAGTTTCCACTGACATTAGATATATATGGTATCTCAGGTTTGTTTAACTTAATTTCTTTTACCTTCGCTTCAAATCTATCTAAAATCGGATTCATCATCATTGAATGGAAAGCATGAGAAGTATGTAAAGCTCTACTCTCATAACCTTTCTCTTTTAATAATGCAGCAAATTGATCAATCGCTTCATGACTACCTGAGATGACAGTACTAGATGCTGCATTAATCGCTGCAATAGACAATCTATCCTGACCATATTCCTTTAATAAAGGTTCAATTTTATTACTAGAGAGAGGAATACTGAGCATTGAACCAGAAGACAACTCCTGCATCAACTTTCCTCTCATCGCCACGAGAGTAAGTGCATCCTCTAAAGAAAATACTCCTGACAATGTAGCGGCAACATATTCACCAATACTATGTCCGATCATCGCGTAAGGCTTAATTCCCCAATTCATCAAAAGTTGAGCCAGAGCATATTCAAATGTAAAGATCAGTGGCTGTGTGATATATGTTTGATTTACTTTTTCATTTGCTTCATCTATATTATCAAAAGGATATATAACTTCTTTAAGATCAATTCCCATCACAGGTTGCAATATCTCAAAACATTGATCTACAATATCACGAAATGCAGATTCAGTTTCATAAAGTTGTAATCCCATATTGACATACTGTGATCCCTGACCAGAGAACATAAAGACAATTGGACGATGATTTTCATCAGCTACAGATGTTTGAATCTTCGCGGATTCTGCAGGTGAGAGTCCATCAATTACTTCATTTATATCTGAACAAACCAGCATTTTTCTATATTTAAAACCCTTTCTACCTACCTTGAGAGTATAAGCAAGATCAGCAAAGTTTGTATTCGGATTATTTTTTAAATATTCCGTCAAATTTTCTGTAGCACGTTCTAAAGCCGGTCGCGTTTTTGCAGACAGCATAATCTGTTCCCAGGGCCTTGATGCTGATGATTTTTCCATAACAAATGCTTCTTCTAAAATAACATGGGCATTAGTACCCCCAATACCAAAAGAGCTTACTCCAGCCCTTAGTGGATATTGAGCATTTTCCCATTTGCTATGCTCAGCATTCACAACAAAAGGACTGTTTTCAAAATCAATCTTTGGACTTGGATTTTTAAAATGCAAACTTGCAGGAATCTCTCGATGTTTCAAAGCAAGTACGGTTTTGATAAAACTAGCTACCCCTGCTGCAGCATCAAGATGACCAATATTTGTCTTCACAGAACCAATTTTACAATAACCTCTTTTATCTGTATCAAATGCTCTTTTTAATGATTCAACTTCGATAGGATCGCCAAGGACAGTTGCAGTACCATGAGTTTCTACATAACTAATACTTTCTGCCTCAACTTCTGCCATCTGCTGGGCAGCACGAATAACCGCTACCTGACCTTCAACACTAGGTGCAGTATACCCAACCTTACGTGTTCCATCATTATTAATCGCAGAACCCTTGACAACTGCATGGATAGTATCACCATCTTCAAGAGCATCTTCTAATCGTTTCAAAACAACAATTCCAACACCATTTCCAGCATTAGTTCCCTTAGCTTCTGCATCAAATGCTCTACAATGACCATCAACAGAATAAATCATTCCATCCTGATATTGATAACCATTCTTTTTTGGTAAAGTCACTGAAACACCACCAGTTAAAGCTATATCACAATCACCACTTAACAATCCTTGAATTGCCAGATGAATCGCAACAAGAGAAGTTGAGCAGGCTGTTTGCACTGTAAAACTTGGCCCCTTTAAATTAAGTTTATAAGCAATTCGTGTACTTAAGAAATCTCTATCATTTAAACTGATTGCATCAAACTGAGCAGTGTCATCTTTGATTCCACTCAAAGTCCGTGCGAGCCACTGTAAATTCGCTGAAGTCCCTGCATAAAGTCCAATTAAGCCCTCGTATGACTCTGGCACATAGCCAGCGTTTTCTATTGCTACCCATGCAGATTCGTGAAAGATACGAAGTTGTGGATCCATCAATTCTGCTTCTCTAGGAGTGTAATCAAAAAATGCTGGATCAAAATATTCTATATCTTCTAAATATCCTTTTGCTTTGATATAATTTGTCTTTTTTAATAACTTAGGATCTACTCCTGATTCAATTAACTCTTCATCTGAAAAAAAAGAGAGAGACTCTACACCATTTTTTAAGTTTTCCCAAAACTGATCTATATTTTTGGCGCCTGGAAATCTTCCAGACATACCTATGACCGCGATTTCTAGACCTGTTAGGTTAGTTCTTTCTTCAACATCACTCATCTTCAAATCTCCCCCATTTCTGTATGAATAAAGTAGCAGGAATTCTCAAAAAAAATGTGTTCAATAAAAGTTAAACTTCAAAAAAATATCTTTATTAGTTAAATTGCATAATTTTAATATTCGGCAAAAACCAAGAGTTTCCTCTATTTGTTTAGCTATTTTTTTGTTTAGATGCATTTAAATGTTATTTGTTTTATATTGCTTACTTTAAAATAAGTTAAAAGTAAAAGCACCGGGGAATTAACTTCACCCGGTACTTTTGTGGTTTCTTATTTACCTGATTACTAAGTTAGCAGCAAGTATCTTTAAGTGCTCCTTGTGGAATTACAACTTTGTCTCCAAAAAGACTATCTTCCATCTTTTTAGGTTCCTTAATATATAACATTAGTTTCACCTCCTTTCAAATTAATAATTTAAAAACTTTAAATTTTACCATCTTTTTATTACAAGTGAAGAATTTATATTCGCATTTGCTATAGAATTTTTTAAAGCCACATTTATTTTTTTTATTCTAGCTTTATTTGGCACATAATCTAAATCACATACAGAATGAGTTTGTTCTAAATTTATAGTTGGAGGAATGAAATTTTCTTTTATAGCAAGCACAGTCGCAATAACTTCTACAATTCCAGAAGCACCTATCATATGCCCTAACATTGATTTAGTCGAACTAACTGGTATGTTATATGCAAAGTCACCAAATAAATTCTTTATTGCTTTAGTTTCCAATAAATCATAATGCTCCAAAGAACTTGCATAAGCATTTATATAATCTACTTCTTGAAATGAAGTATTACTATCCTGAAGTGCCAGTCTCATTGAACTCTCTAATCCCGAAGGAGTAGGGGCAATTGAACTCATACTAAATGAATCACTTGTAGTCCCATAACCAGCAAGTTCAGCATATATTTTTGCATGTCTTTTTGCAGCAATCTCAGAATTTTCTAAAATTACAGCTCCTGCACCTTCTGACATCACAAAACCATCACTATCCTTATCAAAAGGTCTACTCGCTTTTTGCGGATGTTCATTTCGGGTAGAAAGTACTTTGGAATTACAAAATGGAGCCATAATTGTTTTTACAATTGGCATTTCTGTACCACAAATAACTAAACTATCCACAAAACCTGATCTAATTAAAACTAAACCCATGCCAAGTGCATTAACTGAGGAAGAACAACCTGTAGCAGTAGTAAAATTTATACCTTTTATACCACTTTCTAAAGCTATATAACCAGCGCAAGCATCTACAGGGGTATACATGTAATGTGGTGCAGCTCTTTCTGACCCTTTTTCAATAACTTTTTCATGAAATTTGAATGATTTTTGAATTCCACCCAAACTTGTTCCTACAATAACACCTATTTTAGCTTCATTTTCTGAATTAATTTCAATTTTTGAATCTTCAATAGCTTGTTTAGCTGCTACTATCCCTAATCGTGTAGATCTATCCATACGTCTTGCAGTTTTTGGAGAAATATAATTTTTAAAAGAAAAATCTTTTATTTCTCCAGCAATTTTACAAGGTAAATCTTCAGGATAAAACCTTTCTATCTTTTGTACTCCACTTTTTCCATTTTTTAAAGCCAATAAAAACTCTTCTTTACCAATTCCAATTGGACTAACAACTCCTATTCCAGTAATAACAACTTTATTACTCATTTACTGCACACTCTCTATCTTCAATTTTGACCATGTAATCATATAAAAGATAAGACTTTAACTTATTTTCGACTCTTTTCTTACAATCTTCTAAAATTATTCTCTGGGGAGCAGGATTAGTATTAGTAGTATATATCCTTTGTATCACATCGTTATATGGACATCCTCCCAAACAATAAGGTAAGTATTTGCAATTTAGGCAATCTTCTTTATCAAAAGGATTCCAATCCATCCATTCAACAACATTATAAGTCAGTTTGATATCTTCTTCTTCAAGATCAATATAACCATCACGTATTTCTGGATTTCCAGCCAGAGAAGGACATTTATAAACACTTCCATCTGGTGCAATGGAATAAGTATTCTTTTCTTGAGCATAACAGCTGATAGATTTCACTTTTGGCTTCACTAAATTAAAACCCTTCTTTAAAGCTCTTTGAGTTAGTTTTTTAATTTCTTCAGTGAATTCAGTTGAGTTTACTTTACATGATTGTAAGCTTTCAGAATATGCCTCCATAGGTGCAGCTATTAGATGAATCTTTTCATTATTTAAATCATTTTTTTCTAAAATATCTAAAAAACTGTCTAGATATTCGATATTATTCTGATCTATATTTATCCGTATATTAATATTATCGAAATACTCTATTGCATTTCTTATATTTTTAAGAATTGTATAAAATGTACCCTCTCCATTTTTTAATGGGCGGGATTTGTTATGTATTTCTGGTGGACCATCTAATGTAATCAAAACCCCCTTGACTCCTGCTCTTTTCATTTTTTCTGCTATTGCTGGTGTAAGTAAGTAACCATTAGTAATTAGACCGGCTTCATAATCACAGCTATTATCCTCACATAATTCTTTAATTTCCATACTCATTTTCATAATTAAGTCTGTTTTTAATAAAGGTTCTCCCCCAAACCAATCAACATGCAAACTTTGAGCATTATAAACAGCTTTTCTTAAATATTCAATAATTCCATTTGCAACATCTTCTTGCAAATCACCCTCAACACTATAATCCAGAGATTCTTTTAGTTGCTTTTGATAACAATATGGACAATCAAAGTTACACTTAAAAGTAGTAAAAATTGTTAAATGATGACTTGTGCTTTTATATTTCCTTTGATAGTATTGTGTCCTTAGTAATTTAAGCTCATCAACATAATCTTCGATAAGAAATCTCCCTTTAATTAAGCCTTCTTTTAACTGCTTTTCTTTTTCGCTATTAGCAATATTCGGATTTTTCAAAATATTTTGAATAATTAAATATTGCTCAGGAGAAATAACTGCTAGACCGTCAGAAATCAAATTATAAGCCAACCATTCATTATTTTCGGTACGATGAAAAATATTATAATTGGATTTCTTAATTTCAACCACTCCCTTTTAATAATTTTTTATAAGCTCATCAAATCAATTGTTATTTCAAAAATCGCAATATATATTTACATATTTTTACAATAGATGATTTTGATATTATTATAATTTAGATTTTATTTCCATATTATAATTCCAATTCTACATTAATCTCTTAAGTCCTTCTTTTTTTCTAAAATTTTTAATTTAATTTCCTTTAGCTCAATCAGAATTACACAATTACATAGAAAGTCCGATTACTGCCCACACAGATTCAAAACATTAACACCCTAATTCGATCAATGTATAACCTTATTACTAGATATAAATAAAAAACCCCATTGCTAGGATTTTTTATTTATATCTAGTAATAGGGTACAGATTACTACACTTTCAGAATACCTCCCCATTCAACAACAGTAAATCCATGCCGAACAAATGGAGTAATTTTTGGTTCTTCTAAAACAATTTGCTCCTCTAGAGGCTTAAAATAGAAATGTGCTCGTAGTAAAGAATCTGGCTTTTTTGATATTTTTAGCTCTACTGCTTCTTCAATTTCTTCAGATAATAGATAATAAATAACATAGTACTTTTCCTCATTTGAAAGTGTCTGATCCCAGTACTCAATAAAATCTACTATTTCTTGCTTGTTTAGACCAATACGATTTAAAATACTCTCCATACTTTCCTGAATATCTGTTCTTGGAATTACCCAACCCTGATTTAGTGTAAAGGAATAATATATCTCCGTTTTGTAATAATTTTATAAGATCATCTTCACTAAACTTAATGTAGTTACCAGATATAAGAAAAATATTACAATATAAATCTATAAGGCTTGCAGGCTTTCTTCTATTTTTAAAATACTAATAACAATCATCTGCAACAGTTTTTGATATTCTAATTACTAATGGTTTGACGTCCCACTCAAAACTATTCTCATCTCTTCCCAGTGCAAATAAAGCATCCAAAACATAAAGCTGTGCATCTATATTTTCTGGATCTTCCTTTAGTACAACTGTTAATACATCTATTGTTTTTTCAAAATCATCATCCATATATTCTACTTCCAGTTCATCAATATCTACACTATTATTTTGTAGTGGAAAATTAATTATTTTACCATTCTCTCTTTTTATATTATTCCTCCAATCATTGTATTCAAATACTATTAATCCCATTCTAGTGTGTTTTTAAACATTTTTAAAAGTCACATCTTGAAAGCCCTCTAGCAAGGCTAAAGGGTTTTCCTTGATGCGACAAGTATTTTATGCATTAGTGCTGGCCCAGATCTATTTTAACAATATTTCAGATCTAATCAAGTATTTATCCCATAGTTTCTTGAAAGAACTTCAATTGTTTATTAGATCGGGAAGTGTTCGAGATTCACGCATAGATAGCTATATCTTCTTTAAATTGTTTCTTCACAGTCATAGCAACTCTTTCAGCAAATATTTCTACTCTCTCCTCTTGTTCTTCAGTTCCATCTTTTATACATACAGCACCAAAGTGAGTATATGGTAGCCCTTGACTAGCTCCTACAGAGTAAATGAACATTCCCTTGACTAATAATTCACTTAGCAATGCTAACTCTGCATTATCTGCTCCACCACCTATATATTTTTCTGTAGCAAATACACAACCTACTTTTCCTGCTAACTTAAGTTTACATGTATCCAACCATTTTTTCATTTGCCAGGAATATGTCCCTGCATATGTAGGTGTTCCAAAAAATACTACTTTAGATTCTTCAATAAATGTTTCATCAATATTATCAATAGACATGCATTTTGTTTCAATATCTTCTACTTTTTTAGCTCCTTTAGCAACAAGATCTGCTACTTTCTCTGTATTTCCTGTTTCACTATGATAGATTATTGCAATTTTCATATTATGTCATCTCCTTAAGTTTTATTGGTAATAAAAAAATATATTAACTAATTCTTAACGTTTGATTCATGAACGAATATATGCGACAATTTCTCAGATTTTAATTTTTTCATCATCAAATTGCACTTACATAAAAATAAGTAATAGATATTCTTTCCGCAACCTGGCAAAGATTCAAAATTACCTTGACCTTTTGATATAACAATATCTGCTTTATTAAATATTTCTTTAAATTCATCAGAGACCTCCAAAAGGTCTGTTCCTGGTAAGTCCGTTCCGTTATTTACTATATGTGCGTATTTATCAAGTCCTACATAATATGCATCTTCTTCAGTAGCATCATTTAACACAGGCTTACCCCTAACTGCAAAATATATTTCAACATCTGGATATTTCTTTTTAATTTCTTTAATAAAAATCTTATCAAATACAATTTCTCCGGTGTTATCTCCTAAATACAATAACGTTTTACCTTTAGATAACTCATCTTTTAACTTTTTATATAGTTCTTCATCAATATCACTTTCTAAGGTTTTATTAATTATTTCCTTAACTAAATTAAAACTGATTTCATCAAGAGCGCCAAAATCTACTATGTTTCCGGCTAGTGCAATTTTTAGTGCTGAAACAAATCTATCTTTTGAATTATCCAACATATCTTCAATCTGCTTTTCCATAGATAATAGCTTCTTATTAAATAGATTCTTCTCTTCAAAATAAAAATCATCTATTCCAGTTTCTTTTTTTAAAATTCTCATAACCTTGGCAACCAAATAAGGCGCTGTTCTATCATATTCAATTTCAGCTACTTCTCTTAAAACTTTATTCATGAAACTATACTTCTGATGCTTATCTTCAAAATACTTATCCGCTAGCTTGTTTGCTTTATTAATCACACAAGCTATACAATCTACATGTGTATTCAATTTTAATAACTCCCTCGCTTAAAATTTTTAATATACTAACCTTACTCGTTTAGCAAAATTAACTAATTCAAGTAATCAAACTTAAAAAACTTCTATAAGATAACAGAACATCTATTTTTTCTTAAACAACATTTTTATAAAGTATTGACAACGAATACTATTAATTTTTATCAAAGATTTCTATAAATACTGAATTCGATAAATCATATTGAATACCGTTCACCTTATCAGTAGTAAATGCATAAACATTTTTTGAAATACCCACACGACTGATTAGTTTCATTAACACTATGGATAATTTTGCTTGTGCCTCTTTTTTAGGAATAAATATAGTTATCTTATTAAAAATATTCTGGATACTGCTCAGGAGATTCTCCTTTTTTCTGAATCATTGTAGGATATAATAATTCAGTATCTTTATCTGAAATCTTTTCAACCAATATCTCAAATTCCCATTGATCTCCATAATCAAAGATATATAAAAACTTTTTCCCCTCATATAACTCTAAATCCCCTACTATTACTTCATTTACATACGGACCAGTAACATCTAATGGGGCATTATAGCATTCCCTTGACCATGGTTTGCCATCCATAAAAAATGCATATAAATGGTCATCATCAAAATCAAAACTATCCTGTATAACATTATGTAAATCTAATAATGTATGTCTTCCAGATAACTCTATTTTACACCATATTTTTTTACTTACTGATATTTTTAAAATAAAACTTTTTTCACGCAAATTCTTATTTTTAATATACAAACTTTTTTTCAACTCACCATCTTTAAATAACGAAATAAATGGTTTATAAAAAGGTTCCTTAGCTTTTTCGATCACATTATACGATTTACTTCTTTTGTCCTGTTTAGAGCTAGTCTTGATTCTAAAAATACTTGATAAAAGGTCGAACTCTGATTCTTGAAATTTATATTGTTTTTGGTAAGGAATATTCCATTCTTTAATATTTCTATGCTTACTTAATACTCTGGCTAATGCTATTCCAAACTCTGTTGGAACAATAGCTTCTGCCCTAGAAACACTTTTTGCATCTAACTCTACTTGTACTATATTCCACAATCCAAAAAAAGAAAAATAATCAATAAATGGTCCCCATTCAAGAAACCCAGGAACATCTTCTATATGAATGATTGTGCCAGAATCTATTGATGCTATCTTTTTTAAAAAATCTTGAACAAACCATACTGGAAATTCGCCATTCCTTCCTACCTTTGCTTTTGTCCAATCAACTTTTGTCCAAAAACTTTCAAGCAAAAACATATATTTTTCAGTATCTGTTAATTCACAATACATATTATAACTTTCAATAATACACAGTTTTGAATCTTGCTTTGCTAATATTATTTTAAACAATTGACCATATCTCCCCAAATGATATAACAAGTTTAAAAATAAATATTTGGGTTGATCACTAGACTTACTCACCTCTTTTTGATGCATAATCATTCTTTCATTTAATTCAACTAAATGTTTCCGTTTGAGAAATTGATTTGTTTTAGTTAGCAAGACATCAGTATTTATTAAATATTGTGTAAATTCATTGAAATCATGTACTAAAGAAGTAGGTATTTTGTCAGTTATTGTTAACATTTTTTCTTTCACAATAATCCCCCTCAATTAAATTTTTCAGCGTATTTTATATAAATAAACTAAAAAACGCTCACATTAAAATTTCGTCGCAATTACTTATTATACCTTCTTTTTATGATAGATTTCGCTTAATCTACTTTCTATCATCGGTATGTTAAACTTATAAATGCCGTGTAAATAACCAATTGCAGTCGGTATAATTTACCGAATATTTGGAATAATTATTACTAAAAAGGGTGATTAATATGACTGCAAAGAGAAAACGCTTGACTGCTAAAACAAAGTTTAACATTTTCCTTAATACTCGAGCCAAAGATGCTCCAGTGGGAAAATTTTTACGAGAGTATGGTTTGCACCTTGCTGATTTAAAAAAGAAAAAGCTTTAGCGGATTTAAGTGTTGAATTGATGCTTTTAAAAAAAACGCTATATAGGTCTATCAGGTAATCTGTACAACCATCATATCTATGGTGAACAGCGAAAAGCACTTTTAGATCTTATTGATGAGGGTTTCCAAAACGGACTTCCCCAATGCAAAGTTTGCGAAAAATTGCAAATCGATGAACGTAGAGCTCAGCGTTGGCGTAAAGACGCCGCTAGCGGAATTTATAACAGAAAAACCAGAGCTAGCAATCAAAAATCTTATAATGCTCTTACTCCTGCAGAAGATGCTATCGTTAATCAAATGATTGCCAGTAAAGAATATGCAGATGCTAGTTGTAGAGTATTAAGTATTGAAACCCTTAACATATAATGTACCCTATAGAGTGGAC
>JAGMES010000240.1 GCA_023128035.1 Halanaerobiales bacterium
AATGGAATGCCTGAGTAGTAACCAAATTTTAAGAGAAGAATAATTTGAGATATTATAAAAGTCGATGTAATAACTACGTTATTACATCGACTTTTATAATATCTTCTCAAAATATAATTATTTTCGTTATATCTCCCTTTAAAGCTTGCTTATAAAATTCAGGCATCTGAGATGCTCCTTGTTGTATCATAAGAAGGTCATCCTTATCTAAAATTGTACGACATCCTAATGTTTGAATATATTCTTCAAATCTTGATTTGATCTTTAACACATTTAAATTACGAAGATAGTTAGCAATTCTTTCTGAAAAAAGTTCTCCCTCACTTTCTCCCGAAAATATCAACATATACGTATAACGCTCATCTCCACTATTTAATTGTACCTCACCTATCCGCCCAATAATTACCACACTCCAGTTGTTACCTTCCCAATAACAATCTTTTAAATATTTAACGTTCAATCTTCTCAGCCAAGTCCTTTTTCATCTCTTCAGCACGTTCATTCTCAGTAGCCAGTTTCCATTCAGACTTGTTAGCAAAATTCTGTACCAGTTTAGTGGTAACTTTCATATTCATCATATTACCAGGCCCACCTACGCAACCTCCATGACAACCCATACCTTCGATAAAGTTACAATCCAATTTGCCATTAGAAATTTGTTTTAATAGATCAACACAATTTGATAATCCATCTACCTGGATAGGTTTAAACATATCTTCTTTACCCTCTAATTTTAAAACTTCACCAATAACACTTTTTAAACCGCCAGCATAAGCAAAATTCCGTCCATGACGTGATGCATCATTAAGCTCCACTTTAGAATTATATTCTGTCAAGTTGATACCCATGCTTACCAGAATACAACCTAATTCTTCAAAGGTAAGAACTGCATCCAAACTCTCCTCACCCTTAGCTTCCAGTTTCTTTGTTATACATGGCCCGATAAAAATAACTTTCTCTTCTGGATTTTCTCGTTTTAAAGAACGGGCCAAAGCAATCATTGGTGAAACAGTTAATGATGGGTAATCTGCAAACTCAGGAAAATGTTGTTCCACAAGACTAAGAAATGATGGGCAACAGGATGATGTCATAAATGGTTGATTTTCCTCTAGCCTTTCCACTAACTCATGGGCCTCATTCAATGCAACCATATCAGCACCGAGTGCTGCCTCATAGACATCAGTAAATCCAATCTGTTGAAGGGCAGCTTTGATTTTTTCTGGGCCAACCTTAGCCCCAAACTGGCCCAGAAACGATGGTGCCAGAATCGCCTTAACTCTTTCCTCTGAGTTTTTCAGCATCTTAACGACCTGAACAATCTGAGTAGTATCTCCAATAGCACCAAAAGGACAACTTATCACACAGCTACCACACCCAACACATTTATCATAATCAATCGAGGCCTGACGTGTAAAATCTGCACGAATTGCTTTTACTGCACATGCACGTTCACAAGGGCGACTATTCTGATGAATTGCCCCAAAAGAACAGACATCTTTACATCTTCCACACTCAATACATTTTCCTTGATCGATAAACGCCTTATTCTGAATAATAACAATGGCATTTTTAGGACAAACATTTTGACAGGAATGTGCAACACAATTTCTACAAGCATCTGTAACAATAAATTTATCTATTGGACAGTGGTCACATGCTATACTCAAAACACGTATCACTTTTTCATCATCTTCTACGTTTTCAACCTCCGCAGCTAATTTAGAAAGAGGCGTATGTTTGTGTAAATCTGGATCAAAACCCATAGCTAGTTTAATCCGTTCACTTAAAATAGCCTGCTCTTTATATTCACAACACCGATAACGTGGAGTATCAGAGGTACAGAGAGTCTCAGGAATTGTTTCTATCTTCTCTACCAATTGATCTTTCATCGCCAACCTAGCAAGAGATATATAAACACGACGTTTAATTTTTGTCACTTCTGATACATTAGTATGCATATACATCACTCCTCTAAACTTCCAACAAAGCAGTAATTTTTTGAATAAGTTCATCAGGGGTCATTGGTGCACAAATTTCTCCATTAATACGAACAGCAGGAGAATTTTCACAAGATTTCAAACATGGTACTGTTTTAAGATGGATTAATTCCAACTGTGCTTTAGAAATACTCTGAACTGCACTTAGTAAATCTTGTGCTCCCATTAGATGACAAGGTGTTCCTACACATATTTCTACTGTGCATTTTTTCATATACTATCACCTCTTCTTTAAACTCAAAACCACTCTATTTTTAACTTTTTGTGTAGTCGTTCCAAATAACCAATCAAACGCTCAATAACTTGTGCACGAATCCCCAAATCAACAGGAAGATTTAAATTCTGATGAGCTTCATTTACAGCACGTCCAACTAACATTGTAATTTCATCACTCTTTAACAATTCTCTTGCCAGCAAAGAAGCACCATCCTCACCTAGTGGCATCTCAGGATACCGATAATCTTGTAAAATTTGAAGAGTTCGATTCAAAGTCAGAAGCCCCTCTGTAACCAAATCAACTCCCTCAATATAAGAGACAGGCGGAATATCTGGATCTACATAGTCAAATGTACATTCTAACTCTCTATCCATCTCTCTAGCATAAATCTGAGCTGTAGTACCTCCACAGATCACTTTTCTACCTCTAACACCGATTAATTTGCGAGCTATCACCAGATCGTCTGCTTCTTCTACAGGTGGGCCAGTCATCACTGTCAGATAACTAGGCACTCTAAGCTGTGCCCCTAAAATTGTAAAATCATCTCCTGGTTTCATCACATAATAGGCTTGACAGATTTTAATCATCTTCTCAATCATCTGTTTTAGAGACGTTTTTTTTGCCGATAATTCTTCCAAATGCTGTGTTACTCCATCCCATCCAAGCCCAAAATCCATCAGACCCCCTATACCAGCATGTAAAACGCCATCACTGGCGATAAAGATACAATCACCTTTTTCCATTTGAAAAAATGCTTCTTTAATCAATCTACCCTTAATCATTTTCTCCTTCATCTCTAGTTGACGAATTCTCCTTTTCCTGAGCAAAAACGCAGGTGGAGAATCTAACTCAACAAGATAAGCTGCACCATCATTATATATCTTTAAAATAGCTAAAGTAGAATAAGCCATCCCTCTAACTTGACATATTGGCAAAGTCTCAATTATTGTCTCAATTATTTCTTCTAAGGGCAATCCCTTTTCAATTAAACCAATAGCGATTTTCGAAGTAAGAGTAGCAAGAATACTTGCTTTCACACCACTACCCAAGCCATCGGATAAGACCATAATGCTATTATCTTCTTTTTTTATCATTTCAACATGATCACCACAAAGTTCTTCTCCATAACGAGACATGCTCTGATAAAAATTTTCTACAACAAAATTCACCTACTTTCACCATCCTCAATCAACTCTGTGAGCTCATATAATGCTGCTTTCGTTTCAACTGTTGTTTCTCCTAATAGCATTGCTATCTCTTGTACTACTTTCATTTGTTTATGAACAACATCTGCAGTCTTTTCAATGGCCATCCTCTTCATTTTACGAACCTGTTCTTTCTGTTCTTCATGACCAGTAATATCGGTAAATATACCTACAATCACTCTATACTCTTCAATTGAAAAGATTGTTTGATCCGTAACAAGCTTATATTGGTCATATTTAACTTTATGGTGAACAATCGGCTTTTTTTCTTCCCAAACTTTTTGAAATAATTGATGATCAATAAAGCGATATAGAAACTGACCAATAGGAGATTCATTCTTTCGATTAAACATCCTATTTGCAACAGGATTAAATTCCTGTACTTTCATATTCTGATCTACAACAATTATCGCATTATGAGAAGATTCAACAATTACATGTGACAGTGATTCAAAGCGCTCTTTCATAAAAGGAATACACATCTTTTCTTCAGCTAATCCTTGAAAAACTGCAATCGCTTTTTCACGACAGGTCTTATATCCACAACCACCACAGTTAGTCTCGTCCTCTTTGCTAAACTTACCGATTCTTTTTAAGATTTCCCGAATCTCTTCCTCAGAAGGCATAGGATAGATTGACTTACGATTGGAATAATTTCTAGTTAAACTCAGATTAAAAGTAGGAACCAGCTTTACTGATTGTTCTTTTAGCTGAATCTGTTTCTCCCTCTCTCTATTATGCTTAACAATCAGTTGTCGCCGTGTAGCTCCCCCTAAAGGAGTATCAACTTCTGGCCCATTAATACACCCACCCCGGCAAGCCATCATTTCCAAAAAGACAGGTTTAATTCGCCCTACTTTGATATCCTCCATCGTCTTCATGCACTCTTCAATCCCGGTCACAGCCAGAATCTGATCTTCTGGATATTCTACCTTTAAAGCAGCACATTGTAACAATCCACCCCGAATCGGATAGTTTCTTGGCCAGTCTGATTGCTCATAGTCAAAGTCAGCTGGATTTATTTTACTTAAATCTATTCCCTTTTCATTAAAAAGTCGGTTTAATTGCCTGAAAGTTAGAACCAGATCCACTCCTCCTGCTGCTTCAGGTCGAGTTAATTCATCCATCTTTGCAAGACATGGACCTATGAAGATAACTTTTATATCTTCACCATACATCTGCTTTAAAATCTGCCCATGAGCCATCATTGGTGATACCACTGGAGCCAAATAAGGAATCATCTCTGGATGATGCTTTTCAATCAAATTTACAATAGCTGGACAACAAGCTGAGATTAAAGGTTTATTCTGTGACTGAATTAATCTTATATATTCTTTAGCTACATAGTTAGCTCCATGAACTGTTTCAGTAACATAAGTAAAACCAAGTTGTTTTAACCCACCTACCAATCGTCTATAATCATCTATCTCCATTGTAGCAATAAAAGACGGTGCTACAGAGGCTACCAGAGGTGTGCATGTATCAGCGTCCAAGTATTTCTTCAACTCAACAGTAGCATCATAAGGTACTTTCGCTTTTTGTGGGCAAACATTGATACACCGACCACAATATATACACTTATCGTGAATAATCCGAGCCTGATCCTGTCCAAAACCAATCGCTCCAACAGGGCAATAACGCAAACAACGATGACAATCTTTGCATGTTGCTTCAAGAACAGATAGAATTTCCATCATGCTTCACCTTCCTTAAAAATTTCCTTGTGAAAAATTTCTCTTGCATTATCAGGTGAAACCTTACTAATTAATTTTTCTCCTACTTTGATCGTTACACCTTGTGTACAGTTTTTTTGGCAAAAACATGCTTTTAGGTGAATTTTTACTTCTAACTGATGTGTTTTAACCATCTCCTGAAAAATCTTTACCACCTGATATGCTCCCTTTAAATGGCAACTACTTCCCACACAGATCTGCACTTCCTGCATCGTTGAACACCTCTTTTACTATATAATATAAAACATTACGTCATAAGTTGTATTAATCAAATATAATATTGTGAATCTTTTCACAATATTATACACTATTTTTCTTTATTTGTCAAGTTTATTGCTTATTTTACAGCTCTAACGAGTAAAATATTA
>JAGMES010000241.1 GCA_023128035.1 Halanaerobiales bacterium
TAATACCTCTACCATTAGCAAATTGTTTTAAAAATTCGGTTTGGTTTATTAGATCATCTTTTTGGCCTCGACTAGATACCCTAGAATATATAATTACCTTACCTTTAGTTTCTTCACTAAAAGATTCACCAATATACTCTAAGTACTGACTATTAGTATAATATCTCCTTCCTGTTGGTGTTCGGTAAGCTTTCAATATTCCTTCGTTATCCCATCTTTGAAGTGTCTTTACTGACACATTCAGCATTTGAGAAAAATCTTTAGGTTTATAATTCTTTTCCATATATACATTCTATCACACTTGTATATATTTTTCAATACTTTTAGTTACAGTTTATTACCTCCTCAAAAGCTTTGACCACTAATTCAAAAACCTCTTCATCTTCAATATTGATAAGTTCTGGGCCAGCATCATTCTCACAATACTCATAAAGCAACACTTTCTCATCATCAACAGGTAATAAGGCAATATAATCCTTATCTCTAACTTCGAAAATGCCTAAAACATAACACTCCAGTTCGATATCATCGTCAAGCGTTAAGCGAAGTACTTCCATTTCTACTTCTTCATATTCATATTCCTAGTTCACCTCTAATTTATTATTTTGTTTGGTCATTTTATTCTTTCAATTTTTTTTATAACTTTCCTGCCTGCTTTATGAAAAATAATTATCAAAATTAACTAGCAACAGAAAGTATTAGTACTAAACTAAGCTTTCTCTAAAATATAAAGCTATGCAGAGCTGACTTTTTTAAGGAGCTTTTTTTCTATATATGCCATTAAACGCAGTCTTGCACTGAACTGCGAAAGTTGTGTAATAAAAAAACCCACTCATATTATAAAGTGGGCTCCCAAACTTTCTTACCTTATGGCAATTTATAAATCGATTCTTTCGGGTTCTGGCGAAATAAAACAAATTTTTTCCCAATCACTTGTACTACTTCAGCTCTACACGCTTCTGCTAACTTCTCAGCCGCTTCTTGAGCTTCTAGAGGAGAATTGTTCAAAACCTTACCTTTAAACATTTCCCGCGCTTCTAAAGCATCATTTACCTGGTGAATCACAGTATCACTGATACCACCTTTACCAACTTGCAAAATCGGATCCATTGAATGCGCCTGACCCCGTAAATAGGCTCTCTGCTTACTTGTCAACATATAATTTTTCACCTCAGTTCGTCTTTCAAAATATCTAAATTCTACTATCTTCAATAAATTCAAACTCCATTGGGCCAATCCGTACAATACTTTTTTCTTTAATTCCCATCTTTCTCAACTTTGTATATAAACCCATATTTTTTAGGATCCGCAAGAATCGTTTAAGTGCTGCCTGATTCTCAAAATCAGTTCTAGCAATCCTCTCTTCCACTTTACTACCACTGATTACGTATGCACCATCATCAGAACGAGTGATTACCATCTCTTCTTCGTCCATAAAATCTGGCCTGATTACTACTTCTTCCTCTTCAGGCTCAACTAAAATTGGTTGGGGTAACTCTTTTAGAAGCTCGGATAATCGATACATTAAAGGTTTTAGCCCTTCTCCAGTAACCGCAGAGATCGGATAAATCTCCATTTCATCCCCAAATTCAGCTTTTAAAAGCTCAAGATTCTCTTGTGCGGATGGTAAATCCATCTTGTTTCCTGCAATAATCTGGGTTCTCATCGCTAATCTAGGATTATATTTTCTCAACTCTTCATTGATTTTATAATAATCGTCCACAGGATTTCGACCCTCTGACCCTGAAAGATCTAGTACATGTAAAATCACTCGTGTTCTTTCTATATGACGCAAAAACTCATAGCCCAGTCCAACACCTTCATGAGCACCTTCAATCAATCCTGGAATATCAGCCATAACAAATGATTGATATTCTCCTACTTTAACTACACCAAGGTTAGGCTTTAATGTAGTAAAATGATAATTGGCAATCTTCGGTCTTGCCTCAGATACTCGTGAAATAGTCGTTGATTTTCCAACATTAGGATAGCCTACTAAACCCACGTCAGCAAGGAGTTTTAACTCAAAGCGTAACTCTATATCTGCTCCAGGCTCACCTTTTTCCGAAAAAGCAGGAGCTTTATCCTTATTTGATCTAAATTTGGTATTCCCCCGACCACCGCGACCACCTTTCGCAGCAATATATTCCTGTCCATGTTTCGTCATATCTGCTAAAAGCCGATCTGCATTATTATCATAAAGCAAGGTTCCAGGAGGTACAGGAATAATAAAATTGTCCCCTTTGCGTCCATACATATTTTTCGTCAACCCTTTAGTACCATTTGGAGCAACAAATTTGCGACGATATCTAAAATCAAGAAGAGTATGTAAACCTTCGTCCACTTTTATTACAATATCTCCGCCCTTACCACCATCACCACCACTTGGACCGCCCATAGGAACATATTTCTCGCGGCGAAAACTTGTCATTCCGTCTCCACCATCTCCAGCTTTAGCATAAATGACTGCGCGATCTACAAACATACTTATCACCTCTTATTCAACTTCTACTCTTTTTAGTTTAACCAAAAAGAGATTTTATTTATCAAATAAAAACCCAATGCTGCATTACAGCACTGGGTATGAGATCAATGTAAATCAGAATCATTAATTAGCATTTACAATTGCTTGGAATTTTTCATATGGATAAACGCTAACCTGACGCCTTTTCTTACCAATTCTTTCAAACTTAACATAACCTTCTGCTTTAGCAAAAAGTGTATCATCACCACCACGACCAACATTGTTACCTGGATGGATTTTTGTACCTCTTTGGCGAACCAAAATGCTACCAGCAGATACTACTTGACCATCAAAGCGCTTACAACCCAGACGCTTAGACTCACTGTCACGGCCGTTTCTGGAACTACCACCCGCTTTTTTATGGGCAAACAGTTGAAGATTCATTTTAAACATTTATTCCACCTCCTCTTCAACTAAAATGCAATCTATATATTCTTTTTCGATATTCTTAAGTCCAATAATCATTGTTTCAATAATTACATCAACCATGTTCCGCTCCTCAACTGATAGATCATGAGGTAGTTCACAGTAAAGCCAACCATCCTCATCTATACTGTAAGTCATCCGATTTTCAAGATCAAGATACTCACCTAATCCATATAAAGCCGTCTGCATCACTGCAGAAATAGCTGCACAAACTATATCAAAACCGAATTCATCAGCGTTAGAATGACCATCAGCATAGAACTTAGAAACTTGTCTACATTGATTACGATAAATTTTAATATTAACCATAATTAAGCCTCAATTTTCTCAACCAAAACTTTTGTGTATGGTTGACGATGACCAGTTTTAACTCTATAGCGCTTCTTAGCCTTAAACTTAAAGACAATAATCTTCTTAGCTTTATCTTGTGCCAGTACTTTACCAGTAACTTTAGCGCCTTCTACGATTGGCGTACCAACCTTCAAATCATTATCAGTAGAAACCATCATGATTTCATTGAATTCTACATTAGAACCAACTTCTACGTTTAGTTTCTCGACCTTAATGACCAGACCTTCTTCAACACGATATTGCTTACCACCAGTCTTGATAATCGCGTACATAAACTCCACCTCCTTAACCTCAGACTCGCCAAAAACCAGGCAGCTCATCAAGAACATTTTTTAACTCTTTAAAGTTAGCCCGTCCAGAGCGGTTTCGGCGTAGAGAGCGCGCACATAATGTGCATATTTATTTTCGCCGCCTACAACAATTTATTCTAACATAATAGTTCCATTAAGTCAAGAGATTATACATGCTTGAGCATAAGTCCTATAAACATTTTCTATCTTAATTTTTACATTAAAATTCACTAATTTGCCAGCATTTTGAATATCAAGAACATAACCATCAATCCTGGCAATTCCATCATTAGGATTATTTACATGGGTTTCTTCAACATATACCATCAATTCTTGACCTTCTTGCACTGGTAAAGCCAATAAAGCCATTTCCTGCTTACTGCCAACTTTTATGATTTCAATTTCTTCTCGATGAAAATCTCCACAACCTTTTATATAGATCTCTTTTTTTAACTCAGATTCTAAATCAGTCAAATTTTGACCTCCTAGTCCTATGAGTAGAGAAGCTACATCTGGATGGACACCAAGGAGAACTGCTTCAAAATCTTTCTCTGCCATCAACCTCTTAATCATTCTAACTGCTCTTAACGATACAGTCTCCTGAGAGAGGATTCTACCCTTTCCTTTACAATAAGGACACTTAATCTGTAAATATTCCTCTAACCCTTGCTTAACTTTTTTGCGAGTCATCTCAACCAAGCCCAAATGAGTCATTCCCATAATCGTAGAACGAGTTTTATCTTTTTTAAGCTCTTCTTCGAAAACTTTTAAGAGCAATTCTTGATCTTCATGGGTCTCCATATCAATAAAATCAATAATTATAATTCCACCAATATCTCTGAGCCTTAATTGACGCGCAATTTCTTTTACAGCCTCTAAGTTGGTCTTTAAAACTGTATCATTTAAATTAGTTTTACCAACATATTTACCTGTATTTACATCAATAGAAGTTAATGCTTCTGTTGGATCAAAAACTATATGTCCTCCACAGTCTAACCAAACTTTTCTTTGTAATGCTTTATCAATTTCATATTCTAGCCCATAAAAGTCAAAGATCGGTTCTGGACGGTCATATAAATAAATTTTTGATTTATATTGAGGAACAATCATGTTAACTAATTTAAAGACATCTTTGTAATCCTTCTCAGAGTCAATAACGACCTTCGCAATTTCTGGAGTTAAAAGATCACGTACCATCCGTTGAACTAAATTCAAGTCAGAATGGACTAGAGTAGATAATGAACTCTTATCATATTGTTTCTGGATCGTTCCCCAAAGTTTATGGAGAAAATCTAAATCAGCCTTAATTTCTTCATCACTGATTCCTTCAGCAACAGTTCGAACAATTAAGCCCATTCCTGAAGGGCAAATCTCTTCAGCTAGATGTTTTAAATGATTTCTCACTTCATCTGATTCAATCCGGCGTGATATTCCGATATGATCAACTTTGATCATTAAAACCAAATATCGACCTGGTAAAGTAATGTCACAGGTGGCCCTAGCACCTTTACCTCCGAGAGATTCTTTAACTATCTGTACCATGATCTCTTGACCTGGATGAACCACTTCATTGATTGCAGGTTCTTTTTCAGGTATTTTATCTAATAATGAAAGGGCATCACTTACATGAAGGAAAACATTTTTGTCCAAACCGATATCCACAAAAGCAGCTTGCATTCCAGGTAAAACGTCGGCAACTCGACCTTTATATATATTACCAACAATTCGGGAATTGTCTTCCCTATCGTAATAAATTTCATCTAAATGTCTATCTTCTAAAACAGCAATTCTCGTCTCTTTACTCTCTACATTGACTATAATCTCTTTAGCCATTCCGATTCATCTCCCAACCAGTGAACTCGTCCAGCTAAAGCTGAACATCGGGGCTTCAGT
>JAGMES010000242.1 GCA_023128035.1 Halanaerobiales bacterium
ATTTGGAGAACTCTTGACTGTCCAGACTAAGATATCTGGTGAAAAATTCTCAGAACTCCTCTAAATTGGGGAGTTTTTTTCGCATCTTATAGTCTGAAGAATGCTTTAGTAGAGTTAGAACTAATAAGGAAAAACAGGATATTTAAAAGTTTTTGTAGAATAAATATATAAGTGATTGTAAATATTTTTGGAGAGGTCATAATGAAAAAAAAAATCTATTTCATTGTCGTCATATGTTTTGTAATTTTATTTTTATATAGTATAACAATTCAAGAGAATAATTCTCTAGGGAGAGTAGAAAATTACAGGATTTATTATCGAAATATTGATAAAGGTATTTTAAGTGATATGCAAAATCTTGATTTAGTAATTGTTGAAGCGTTATATTTTACACTCCAAGATGTAGAAAAGGTAAAAGAAAAAAATGGAACAATATTATTAGGATATCTATCAGTTATGGAATTTGGTAATTGGGATTATGAGATTGCAGATCAACTTAATCCTTCTGATTATTTGTATGTTGATGGAGAAAAAGTTTATAACAAAAAATATAACAATTACGTTGCTGATATTAGTCAGGAACATTATCAAGAAATATTGTTAGATACATTGGAAAAAAGGATTTTATCTAAAGGAATGGATGGAGTTTTTTTTGATACCATTGATTGGATAGATTATTATAAGAATAATGAAGATGTATATAAAAAATTAATGGTAGGTTATGAAGAATTACTTATTAAAATCACTAATCGATTTCCAGATTTATATATTATCCAGAATAGAGGGTTTAATACTCTTTATGAGTTAAGAGGTACTTATGTTGATGGAGTAGTATGGGAAAATTTCGATTCATCGACAATTGACACTAAGAAAAGTGTACAGGATATACTTTTTAAATTAAAAAGATTAAAGAAGAAAAAGGGAATAGCAATCTTCACAATATCATTTAAAAACGAAATCGCGAATAAAACATATACTCATAAAAACAAGTGGAAACATTTACAGACTGAAGAGTCGAAACGCTATGTAGAATGGTGATAATCCGTAATAACTCAACTTTGAAAAGAGAAGTGAAGGAGTAAATTTAGATGAAAAAAAGATATATGATTTTATTGATAATTTTTGTATTTTTCCTAACTTCATGCACTAATGAAAAATCAACTCAAAAAGAGCTAATTGAAGATGAAAATATCTATCAGAATGATGTGGTTAATAGTTTAAAAAAAATTTATATCATTATATTACCTGCTGAGGATCAAGCACCTAAATATTCATATACTTTTGCTCAATTAAATGAAGATATTGATAGTACTGATGATACTGAGGTGGAAGTACGAGTTATTTTTCAAGAAGGAAATGACACAGGGCCAAAAGTAGGATATTTCGGATATGGATTAACTGACGCAAATAGTGTTATGAAATTAAGGGGTCAATCTGCAAGACGTGCAGAGCAAAAATCCTATAAGATCAAATTAAACAAAGCAGGTGGGCTTTGGGATGGATATAAGATTATTAATCTTAATAAACATCCTTATGATTCTCTTAGAATCCGGAATAAATTAAGTTTTGATTATCTTAAATCTGTTTCGGATATAACTAGCTTGCGAACTCAATTTGTTCATCTATATATCAAAGATTTAAGCGAGGGTGATTATACTCAAGAATATAAGGATTTTGGGTTGTTCACTCAAGTAGAAAATGTAGATACTGATTTCTTAAAAAATCATGGTTTAGATCCAAAAGGATCGTTATATAAAGTTGAGAACTTTGAGTTTTATAGATATCCAGAAAATATAAAAATTACAAGTGACGTTGATTATCAAAAGAAGAGTTTTGAAGAGAAATTAGAGATAAAAGCTAACGATGATCATACAAATTTAATACGAATGTTAAACGATGTGAATAATGAATTTATATCTATTAATGATATAATTGAAAAATATTTCGAAAAAGATAATTATATAACTTGGATGGCTGTAAATATTTTGTTTGATAACATTGATACTAGTAGTAGGAATTATTTCTTATATAATCCAAGTGATAATAATACATGGTATTTTCTTCCTTGGGATTATGATAAAGGTTGGGGAGCTTATAATTTTGCAAGAGGATTATGGCAAGAAGGAGTATCAAATTATTGGGGAGTAGTTTTGCATCGAAGGTTTTTGAAGAATGAAGAAAATTTAAAAGAGTTAACTCAAAAAATTGAGTCGTTATCGAAGCTTTTTAACGAAGAAAATACGAAAATTTTGGTGGATGCTTATAAACCAATTGCTACTGAGTTTTTAAGTAGAGAGCCTGATAATCAAAATAATACGATAGATTTAGAAGATGTTTATACAGAAATTGAAAGTCTACCAAAATTAATCGAGGAAAATAAGAAGAAATATTATCAAAGTATAGAAAGACCTATGCCTGTATTTATGGCTAGTCCTACAAAATTAGGTGACAATTATATTTTTCAATGGAGTGATTCTTATGATTTGCAGGGTGATTTTGTTGAGTATAGCATAGATATTAGTAGAACTCCGAGTTTTGAAATCATTCTTTATCATGAAGATAGAATAAGAGATGTTGAGCATATTGTTACAAATTTACCTTTAGGAAAATATTATTGGAGATTGACAATAAAAGATTCCAAAGGTAATATTCAAATACCTTTTGATATTTACATTGATAAAGATATGAGATATCATTTTGGTGTTCAAGAGTTTTTTGTATTCTAGCAAAATAATATAGAGATGTTAGTGTGGTGATATATGTAAATGTTGAAGCAAGAAAGAAAGACCAATTTACGCCATGAGTATAAATACCTTATTCACCATGGTGCGTATCTACAGTTGAGAGAAATACTAAAAAAAGTTATGAAGATAGATTCTAATGCTTTAAATAATGAAGGATATCATGTCAGAAGCCTATATTTTGATGATATATATGATACCGCATTAAAAGAAAAAGCTTTAGGACATGCAAATCGTAGAAAATTTCGTATTCGTATCTATAATTATTCCAATCAAATAATTAAACTAGAAGAAAAGGTAAAGCATTATGATTTTATTCAGAAAAATTCTTGTAATATTGCAAGAGTAGAATATGATCAAATTTTTGATGGTGATGTAGCTTTTCTTTATAAAAAAAGTACTAATGACAGTAGTGATAATAGAGTAAAGGAAAATTATTATTTAGAAATTAGAAATAAGGGATTACAGCCGAAAGTTATTGTTGATTATTATAGAGAAGCATATATTCTTCCATATAATCAAATCCGTATTACCTTTGATAAAAATTTATCTTTAGCAAAACCTCAAAAAAATATTTTTAACCGTAATTTGCACAGTTATAATGTTGGTGAAGAATATGCAATTATATTAGAAGTAAAATATAATAATTTTTTACCAGGATTTTTAAGGAAAATACTAGAGATGTATTGCTCTAATCGAATGGCTGTATCAAAATATGTATTATGCAGAGAATATTTAGTTAGATAAAGAAGGAGAGGAATAATATGGGTGATATATTATCTTTCGGAGATATTATCAAAAAAAGTTTTTTGAAATCTGATTTTTTTGGAACAGTTAATTTTTCGGATATATTAATTGGATTAATAATTACATTTATTATCTCAATGTATATTTTTTATATCTATAAAAAAACTTTTAGTGGAGTGATCTATAATCATAATTTCAATGTTGCTTTAGTAATGATGTCATTGATCACTTCAGTAATTATTATGTCTATTAGTTCTAATTTAGTCTTATCATTAGGGATGGTTGGAGCGTTGAGTATTGTTAGATTTAGAACAGCGATAAAAGATCCGATGGATATTATATTTATGTTTTGGGCTATAGCTCTTGGATTGACTACTGGAGCAAGATTATATATGATTGCCATTGTAGGTTCAATATTTATAGGAATTATTGCGATTTTATTGATGCGTTATAAAAATAGTAACAATATTTTTATGTTGATTGTTCATTATGAAGAAGAAGCCCAAGCCAATCTTTTTATAAGATTGGCTGAATTAGATTATAAGATAAAATCTAAAACTGTCAGTAGAGGGTTAACCGAATTAACTCTGGAACTAAAAATTATCGGGTCAAATACAATTTTTGTAGATGAAATTGCAGAAATTGAAGGTATTCAAAATACATCTTTGATTAGCTATAATGGAAATTTTATGGGATAAGAGGTTGATAGAATGGACAAAAAAAAGATAATTTTATGTGTGGCTGAAACTATTATTGTAAATATAATTATCTATTATTTCTTCTTTAAAATTCAACCTAATCAGGATGTGTATTTACAATTAAATCCTCATCCTTTGTTTTTATTATGTATAGTTATGGGATTGAGATATGGGAACTATTTAGGATTGATTAGTGCAGTTATCTCTTCTGCATTCTATATAAAAGTTTTTCTTGAGATATATGATGATTTAATATTATTACTGAGCTATTTAACACATTATAAATATATTTTATTATTTTTTTGGGCTGCTATGATTTTTGGCGTTTTTAAGGATAATCATAAGACAAATATGGAAAAGATCTCTGAAGAAAACCAGTTAATCAAAGATAATTATAATCAGTTAAGTAAAACTTATAAGTTAACTCGAAAAATACAAGAAGAGCTTAAGAAACAGATTATTAATTCAGAAGAAAGTATTCTTTATTTATATGAGATTGCAACGAGATTAGAGACTCTTGAGTCAGAGGAAATATATACAGAGACCATCGGTATTTTATCGAAATTTTTGAGAGCTGATACAGTTTCTGTATATAGTTATAATGAAGCAAGTGGATATCTTCGACTGAAGATTAGAATGGGAGATATTAATACAGGGAATAGATCTATGTTAGTGGAAGAATCTTATGGATTTAGTAAAGTAGTATTAGAAAAACAAGTTGTTAGATGGTCAGATGTTAAAGATGATGATTTCCCATTAATGTCAGCCCCAATAATTCAAACTGGAAAAGTTTTAGCTATTGTTAGCATTGAACATATGGATTTTGATAAATTGTCAGAATATGCATTTCAATTATTTAAGCTGATTATTGAATGGGTTAACAAGGCAATAGAACAGGCGATTTATGTAGATGGATTGAGAGAATCGAAATATATTGCTGGAATGAAATTAATGTACTATGAATCATTTAAAGAACGATTGAAGGAAGAAGAAAGAAGAAAGAAAGATTTCGGAATGGATTTCGGTCTTCTAAAGTTTAAAATTAATAATATAAATTTAGAGGTTATTAATGAGCGAATGCAGAGATTTCTTCGAACTGTAGATGTAGTTAGTTATGATTTAGATCAGAAAATATTATATGTTCTTTTGCCAGCAACGCCTGCGGAGAAGCTTGATATAATTGAGGAAAGAATATTAAACAGTTTAGACAGTGAACTCGTCCAGCTAAAGCTGAACATCGGGGCTTCAGTAGGGGATTCTACCCCCACTGA
>JAGMES010000243.1 GCA_023128035.1 Halanaerobiales bacterium
GTAAGCGTCAAATACTTCCCACATTTTAAATCAATTAAAATTTAGATACAATGGTCTTAAATGATTTAAAAAAAGGGAGGCTATTACTAATGGATAGAGTAATCAAGGAACAGTGGAAACAACGTATTGCTGATTATAAAAGTAGTGGGCAAACAGGAAAAGTCTGGTGTGAAGCCAATAACCTAAATATAAATACTTTAAGGTATTATACTAGTAAGTTTAATAATGAAAATAGATCCACCATAGAAACAAGTAAAACAGAGACTCCAACAAAATGGGTACAAGTAGATGCTTCTATTCCTGAACAAGAAATTAAAGACACAGCTTTAGTTATTTCTATTGGTAAAGCATCCATTAAAGTGAATCCTAATTTTGATCCTGAATTTCTTAAAGAAGTAGTAAGGACGATATCTTCTGTATGTTGAAAAACATTAAAACATACAATGTTTATTTGGCATGTGGAGTTACTGACTTACGAAAATCTATTGATGGTCTTGCAATTCTTGTACAGGAAAGCTTTGAACTGGATCCATTTTCAAAATGCTTATTTGTATTTTGTAATCGTAATAAAGATAAAATCAAAATTTTGCAATGGGATAATAATGGATTTTGGCTTTATTACAAACGTCTTGAAAAAGGGGTATTTAAATGGCCATCTGCAGCCAATGGTAAAACATTAAATGTTGATGAACGCCAACTCAGATGGCTGTTAGATGGTCTTACATTAGAACAAATTGGAGCACATAAACCAGTTGATGAAAGAATAATTATATGAAATATAGTAAAGTACTCTTGATAAAACATTTTTATAAATGATGAAAAATCTTAAAAATTTAAGAAATTTCATCATTTTTTACTATCTTTTTAAGCTTAAATATGTTATAATAATTATTATGATGAAAAATAAAATCAGCAATGATAAAAAGAGCAAAAATACAACTGAAAATACATTAGAAAACCTCCAAGACAAATGCTTAATGCAGGAGCAGCAAATAGAAGATCTCACTGCAAAACTTAATTGGTATGAGGAGCAATTTAAACTAAACAAGCAAAAACGTTTTGGAGCATCTAGTGAAAAAACAGCTATTGATCAAACATCTTTATTTAATGAAGCAGAACAGGAAGCTGATGTTAAAATACCAGAGCCTGATCTTGTTGAAATTACTTACAAACGCCGTAAAAAAGTAGGTAAAAAGGATAAGATGCTTGAAGAACTTCCAGTTGAAGTAGTTGAATATCGTTTATCAGAAAAGGAACAAGTATGTTCTAAGTGTAGTGAAAACCTTCACGAAATGAGTAAGGAAGTTAGACGTGAACTTAAAATTATTCCTGCTCAAGTAAAAGTAGTAGAACATGTACGTTATATTTATGCCTGTCGCAACTGTGAGAAAAATGATATTACAACTCCAATAGTTACTGCTAAAATGCCAGCACCAGTATTACCTGGAAGCTTTGTATCACCTTCTTTGATGGCTTATGTTATGCATCAAAAATATGGACTGGCATTACCGCTTTATCGTCAAGAACAACAGTTTAAAAACTTTGGGCTTGATTTGTCGCGCCAAACATTAGCTAACTGGATGATTCATGGTTCAAATGATTGGTTGTCTATTATATATAATAGAATGCATGAACACTTAATTAAAGAAGATATCCTCCATGCGGATGAGACAACATTGCAAGTGCTTCATGAAAAAGATAGAAAAGCCACAAGCAAGTCTTATATGTGGTTATTCATGACAGGACATACGAGTCCTAAAATAATTTTATATGATTATCAAACTACAAGGGCGAGCAAACATCCATGTAAATTTTTAAATGATTTTAAAGGTTATATACATACTGATGGTTATTCAGGATATAATAATATCCCAAATGTAACCATAGTAGGATGTTGGGCTCATGCCAGACGAAAATTTAATGATGCTATGAGTGCAATACCAGATAAAACCAGTAAAACGTCCTTTGTATCTAAGGAAGGTTTAGACTATTGCAATAAGCTATTTGAGCTTGAACGTAAACTTGCTCATATAACAAGTGAAGAACGTTATAAGAAGCGTTTAGAACAAAGTAAACCTGTTCTTGATGTTTTTTTGGTATGGCTAAATTCTAAAAGTAAGCAGGTGTTACCAAAGAGCGCATTAGGAAAAGCAATAACTTATTGCAAAAATCAGTGGAATAAACTAGAAGCATTTCTCTTAGATGGACGACTGGAAATAAGTAATAATCGTGGCGAAAAAGTAATTAAGCCTTTTGTAATAGGGCGTAAAAATTGGCTCTTTTCAAATACACCAAAAGGTGCAACAGCAAGTGCAGTTATTTACAGTATAATTGAAACTGCAAAAGCAAATGATTTAAATCCATTTTATTACTTGACATATTTATTCGAGCAATTACCTAACATAGATACTACTAATTTAGAATTGCTGGATACTTATCTTCCCTGGTCAACAAGTTTACCAAACAGTTGTAGAAAACCTCATAATAAATAATACCATAGCCCCTACCTTATTTAAAGGTGGGGGCTATTTGACGGTTACTTTTAATCGCACTCACATACCATATATAATACTGAAACCGCCTAATTCAGTACTATATATGGTATGTGAGCTCTTGTGCAACTACTTTTTGTGGGCTAATCACATTTATAATTAAGTATATTTTTGAAAGTGTTCTCAAAATATTCACCTCTTTAATTAAAAATCCTTAGTTCTATACAAAATTCATAAAGATTAAGGTACAACTAATTAATTTGGGTGTATAATTAATGTTGTGAAGAAAAATTTGTCAGCAAAATAAAAAAGGCATTTGCTAAACTCGTTGAATGAATAAGTACCACCAAATCCAACGCTAAGGAGTCTAGCAAATGCATAATGATCATATCACAATGCTGCTTGATTTACCAGACCTAATTATAATGGATTGTGTTCAACAGGAGGATAAGTACATTTTTATTGTTAAAGCCAAAGATGAATCTGCTATATGCCCTGATTGTGGTACTCATACTGACAAAGTTCATGATAGAAGATGGCAAAATATCAAAGACCAACCTATTCGGGATATGAAAGTCATTCTCCGTTTAGATAAGAAGAGATATAGATGCCCTAATTGCTCTAAAAGAGGCTTCTTCCAAAGCTACGATAACATAGATCAGTATGCACGTAAAACCAAGCGATATGAAAAGTACTTGGCAGACCAGGCTATCAGTAGAGATTATTCCAGAGTAGCGAGAGAAAACAATCTAAGCTACACCTCCATTGAGAACGCTGTTAGAAAACATATTGATCCTATTATAGAATCCTGGACTTCACAGGTTGGTGATTTAGAAGTCATTAGCATTGATGAGTTTGCCGTTCTGAAATATCATAAGTATGCGGTCGCCATTACTGATCCAAAGAGAAAAGTGATCATCGACATACTACCGACTCGAAAGAAGGAAGATCTGATTGCCTATTTTAAAAAATGGCCAGTGGAGCAATTGAAAAAAATCAAAGTGTTTTCCATGGATATGTGGAAACCATACAAAGCAGTAGCAGACAGTATATTTCCAAATGCTGAAATAGTTGTAGATAAATTTCATCTAGTCGCTCAGATGAATAAAGCACTTGATGAAACCCGACAGCAAGTTCAAAATCAGATGGATAAGTCAACAAGAACAAAGTTTTACAAGAGTCGCATGTTGATGAAGAAGCGCGGTGAAGACTTAACCGATAAAGAGCATCAACGATTATTATATCTCTTTGAATTAAGTCCAACTTTGGAGAGAGTTTGGGAGCTTAAAGAAGAGTTCAGAGACTTCTTGCAACTGGAAGATATAAATGAAGCTACAGATGCTCTGAGAAGATGGTATCAAAGGGTTTCAGAGAGCAAAATAACTTTCTTCATGAAAGCTAAAAGAACCATTAAATCATGGGAAGAGAAAATCCTGAATTACTTCAACAACAAGGTTACTAATGGATTTGCAGAAGGGATAAATAACAAGATCAAGTTGATTAAAAGAATAGGCTATGGAGTCCCGAACATTAAAAATCTCAGAAGAAGAATATTTCATGCCATGCTATAACCTGCGTGATGAAATATCTAGAATTAAGGCGTATGATTAAGTATTCATTTGAAAAGGGCAAATAACATAGTTTAATGGAGTTAAGTTGTTTTCACAACATTTGACGGAGAGCCATTAATTTTTATCAAGATTTTTTAATGCTGCGGTTTCCTCTTTTCTTTTTTAAGTAAAAAACATTGTAGAATAAATGCTTGTATAAATCCAAATGAAATTGCTTCCACTATTTCATTTGATAAATAAGATTTAGTAAACATTCTGCCTCCCAAAAGTAATATAATACCTATTATTAAATTTAATACTTTAAATCTAATGTTCACTGCTATTAACAAAGCTAGCAGTGCAACTATTATTTTAATAAATGATACTAACACTATTTTCACTCTCCAAAATTGATATCTTCGATTTTCATCGAGGTGTAATCATCCTCACCATACAACTAATCTGTTATGCTCCTTATCATAGAGATTTGTGGGTGAGAACTACTTATCTCTATAATAAGGAGTTTTTTGTTTATTTTCAGTAAACTTAATAACTTATTTACCTGACAAATTTAGAAAATATGTTTTTACAACGTAAGTGATAAAATTATTTTTTATTCACATAAAACTCTAAAGAACCTGCAGAGAAAAATATTGACGTATAATATATCCAATCACTTATTGATTCATTTCTAATTAAAAACACGCTACATATCATAATAGTAAGAAAGAAAAAAAATAGAAATAAAGAAATTAAAATCCTTTTCTTTTTAGTAAGTATAATCCTTTTGCAGATATATTTTATCAAATAAATATACGCTATTCCAATCATACCACTTATTAAAACTTTATATAGTTTAATCATTAAAAAATCATACTCCTTACCCAAGGACTGATATTTGTTGGTCGTATTGTTTCACCCCAAACCTGATATGCTGGTCTCCCTGTACCTGCACCAGCACGAATCTCTCGATAGGTTCTATTTGCATATAAAGATTTCATTGGAGAAATATAATCCAATGCTTCACATTCAATAGTTGTGTAAACACTTCCTTGTTTATAACAAGCACTCCATTTTACAGAATTGACTATTCCCCCCTCAGAAAAAGGTATATCATTACTTATATCACTCGCTAGTATTGCTAAACCTCCAATTACTCCAATACCAAGACTAGAAGAAGCTAATCCAATTGCTGCTGTTCCAACTATTGCAGCAACACCACTGCTAGCTTTATCATACAAACCTATTGTAAAAGAATCAGTTTCTGTCATTGTTCCTCCATTAGATTCAAATGTAAAAGATAATAAACTAGTATCACTCACAGCGTTACTACTCGTCCCTCCTGAAATTTGTGCCATATTCCCACTCGGATCAACATACTTCAAAGGTCGGGTCGAGTAATGGCG
>JAGMES010000244.1 GCA_023128035.1 Halanaerobiales bacterium
ATGTCACCTCAAAAATTCCAGATCTTAGTAATGTACATTCTACATAAATTACTAAAATCCTTTTATGCATTGCTAAATAATCCACATTATTTACCAAATATTTTTTAGTAAAATGTTAGTAGGTGAGTAGTAACAAAAAACAAATAATATTATAGTAAAAATTTCCATTACATATGTATATTTTTTGTTTTAACTCAATTACTTTATCCATTTTTTGTACTATTAAAATCAAAAGATATTGGAGCAAGTTTTAAAACTACACCCGCACCAAAAATTTCTAATCTCTCAGAATAAAATAAACTAAATCTTATATACCTTGCATTTGCACTAATATTTAAAATGTTATAACTTGTTTCTATATATTCAGTTAATAATATTGATTCTGTACTAATTTGATAAAGAAGAACCCAATGCCTTTTTTAAAATTGAAAGCATTAATGATCTCTTAATATTCCATATTAAGAGAAGAAGTAAACAAATGTTAAAAATTAGTGATAATAATTATGAACTAGGTTTTATAGAATGTCAACCAGTGTATGTATTGTTTTAGAATAGCAAAACTACCAGTGAGTAATGCTGGCCGTTTTGCTATTCTGGTTTATCACCTACACCTGGATCCTTTCTCTTGATTAGCTTCTGTCACCAGATTTAAATCTCTTAACCATTGATATTACCCTCTTTAATTATTTCATCGTCATCATATGGAATTTTAGACACCTTCCAACTGGTTTCTTCAAATTTATAATTGTTATTTTGAGTTATATCTTTAATTTTTTCTAACTTGGGATTCTCCGAAATAATTTCTTTAACAAAATATATTAAATAAACTAAACCATTTTCGGCCATTCGTTTAGCAGTTTCAAATTCGTGCTTAGATAAATAAAATTTATCTTCAGTTCCTGTTGTGGCTTTAACTTCTATATGTATAGGATTCCCGTCACGAGTATATGAAAGAATATCATAGCCATTGTTAGAATCTAAGGCTTTGCTTACATCAATATTATCAATATAATGAGTTCCTTTTAACTCTTTACATTCATACTCATAAACGTAAGCTTCACCTAATCTCCCTATTTCCATTTGCAATTTATGAATTTCCAAATAGTCAATTGGTTTAGTAATAATTTTTTGCTTTATATCTCTATAAGTAGATATTGATACATTTTTTTTAAAACTATTTTTTTGAAGTTCTATACTTTGGATGGGGGACGAATAGAAATTAAGTTTTTTTTTAATTCTTCTGCACACTTAAAACATACAATTCTATTATTAACTGAAACCCAATTATGAGAGAAATTTTCATAACTCTTATGACAATTACCACATTTAATCATATAATTTTCTCTCGTTTTTTTTATTAATTTTGGTACAAGTTTTCTATCAAGTTTTGCATAAGTTCCCAATTTATCAATATATTTCTTCAAACTATAAAAACCATCATACTCACTTTGACTTAAGTTTAAAAACAAATGATGAAATTGTGGAATTTCAAAACAACCCTTAGATGTAATAAGTCTTCCATCTTTGTAACTATTACTTTTTATTTTATTTCTAATTTCATCAACAGGCAGTCCTAACTCAAATAATGCAAACCAACAAAATTGAATTCTTAACATTTCATCTTTGGTGTAATCTTTTTTTATTATGTTTTCAATTAACATTAATTCTTCAAATGCTAAGCCATCTTCAGTATTTTCCTTGATTTTCTTTTTTTGTTTATTACTCTTTTTTTCTCAAATTCATTTATCAAGGTGTCTTTGAGCTTATAAGTTTCAAAACCAATTGGGTTTTTCAAATAATCATAAGCATACAAAAATTCAAAAAACTCTTTTTATATATTTCTTGAGTTGAAAGATCTTTTGTATCTGATATACATTTTTTAAAATCTTCAAAAGTTAGTTGTGTTACATCCTTTTTTTGTGTATCGTCTAATAAAAGTTTATATACAGCACTTTTGTAGTTTGATCTTGAAGAACCTCCATAGAACGATAAAAAATCATTTATAACTTCAAGACTTCCTTCACTGAGATTATTTTCTCTTTTTTCTATAATATTCTTCTTAATCAACGTAACCCTCTCCCTATAATAATATAAAACTTATCTATAATCATCAAAAAAATCATTGTCAATTTCAAATATTGTTTTTTGCTTTAAGCCTAACTACAATGATTCAAATAACTTGATCAACTGCTCACCATCAATTAATTCAATTTGTGGAACACTATCTCTAACTGCTTCAATTTTTACTGCTTGGTGAACCTACCTGTTATCAAAATTATTCCCTTATCAGCTCTTCCTAACATTGCTCCTATAAAATCTCTTACTTGTGAAGACGAAACAGAGCCTTGATATTTTTTGCATTGAAATAACACTTTGAAACTTAACAAGGGATTAATCTTTAATATACCATGACCGTCAATTCCACCTTCACTAGTTTTCCCTGTCACTATAACCTCTTCAAAACCATCAGAATTCCTTCCCCATCTAAATCATTAAAGTTAGTTACTTGCCAACTTTAATAGCATTTTTTAAGTCATAAACAAACCAATATTGAAACAATCCATATCTACTCTCCCTTTGATAATAAATCTTACTCCCATTTTATTTAAAAAGACATCAAATATATTAAAATCATAATCATTAACAACTATCGTTTTCAGGTTATTTTCTAATTGTATTTTCAATAAAGCAAATAGTGTTTCATCTTTATATTCAAAATAATCACCACCAAAATTTAAATAGGGAGTGGACTTAACCCAAATAATTATAAACATATATGTTACTTCATTTCATTCTTAGAGCTTTAGTCTCTTTCCCTAAAAATCTCCAGACATCTGTCAGCCTATTCTTTCATTATTGACATACTTCCAATATACAATACCTTCGCCAGATTTTAAGCATAGTTTAAAATATCATCACTAATACTTATTTTTGTAAAATTCTATTTGTACTAATTTTCTCTACTACGAGCGATTCAAGAAAAAAATAAGCTTTGAATTCGGTTCACCTATTAATAGGGCTTTTTGTTTATCTGGTGATAGAAGAATATATTTACTTTTTCCATCATACATATGTTTTAGGCCAATATCATAATTTACTTTTACACCATCTATTTTAACTACATGTTTATCTATATCAAATTCTTTTTTTGCTAAAGTATCTAAATTTACTACAAAATACTTTGTTTCAATATTATAATCATATAACACGTTATTTATATTCGCCATGTCAGAAATTTCAAGAGTTTTATCACTTTCATTTTTCTTGAGATATGTAGTTTCTTCTACATATGCAATATCTTTTTCTTTATCTATTGATAAAAACTGAAAAAGATGATCACTCAATCTAATCATATCATTGTTTATTGTATCATATACATACCAATCAGAATAATCAGGATGTGACAATTCTCTTCCAAAAAATATATTTGTACTATCTTTGTTTAAAAAGACATCATAAATTTCATAATCTAAATTTATTATTTCACAACTTTTTTGATCTTTAAAAGAATACTTATATAAATTATAGTCATAATCATCAATAAAAAAAATTTCGTTATTTAATTTGTCATAATAAAATTTCCAGATTGGTATATTTAATATTTGAAAAATTTTTAACTCATCTCTTATTAAATCATAAGAATATATATGTTCATCTCCACCAACTAAAAAAAGGAATTTTTGATTATTTACCCAATTAACCACATTGCTTACTGTGCATTTTTCTATTTCCATTATTTTATCAATTTTACCATCAGAAGAAATAATATATACTCCATCTTCACTTATTACTGCAATTTTATTACTATCAGGACACCAAGCAATATTGTCCTGTATTACATTTCCAGTAAGGCTAATATCAATATCTAATAAAATTTCATAATTATAATAATCATATTTACATTCAGCAAACTGTTGAATTCCTATCAATAAAAATAAAACACTAAATATAACAAATTTAATCTTCCTCATAAAATCACCTCAATATTTTTTCGAGAAGATGAGTACTTAAAAAATACTCATCCTCTCTTTTTTTATGGATTATTTAAAGACTTGTAAAACTGATATAACTCTATCCCTATTATTATATTTTTCGTAATATCTATGATCCATTAATATAGTATTTTTATAAACCAATCCAGAAGACCCTCCGCCATCAAACATAACAGCATTATATGATCCGAGTTTATAAAGGAAGTTTGCTGTTTGCCCAAAAGACCAACCTTTCGTTTTTTTTCTTTTTTCTCCTTTTTCCCCCACAAATATAAAAGCAGTTGTATTATCTTTATTTACTCCAAACGCTGTTCTACAAGCATTTTCTCTTTTTACATTTTCGGGGAAAACGTCTTTAGCTAGTGAATAAACCATTTCACCATTACTAATTAAACCTACAATACCACCTATGCCATTTTTTAATTTATTTGATTCTATAGCATCATTAGGAATTAGATATGTTCCACCATAATAACCATCTTCTGCTCTCTTCATTCTACCAAATTTAAATTCATTATTATCATTAATTCCTAAATACCACCTCTCTTTTAATACTTTATTACCTGCTTCATGTTTTCCATTTAATAATAAATCTCCTACTAGAGCATTTCCATAAAAGAAGTTTGCATTAATAGTAATTAATGCATCATTTTTTTCATGAAAATATTTAACAGAATGTAACTTACCTTTATCATAACCAGTTCTAAATTTAAATCCGTATTCTTCTGCTAAATTAAGTTTAATTAAAATATATTTTAATCCTTCATAAAAGCCAAATTCTATATCTACTCCATCTTCAGCCTCAATCTCATAATTATCATCCCAAAAAATAGAATCAACTCTATATGGAGCGGGAATAGTGTTAAATTCGCCTTCTACATTTTTAATTTTAGGATTATTTCCAGTAGGATCAATATATTTTAGACCATTATTTAAAACATACACAAACAAATTCAACGTCTGCGGTCTAAACACATCCCCCTGATAATCATCTTCCCGATTAAACCTACCAATCTCAGGATCATAATACCTCGCATTATAATAATACAATCCCGTATCAACATCAGCAATTTGCCCCGTGTACTTCATCCCTGCTTCTACATCGTAAGGAGGCTTCTCATAAGTACCAGCCTTATAAAGATCCTGACCAAATGGTGTATAATCCTGTTCAAATACTACTTCTCCTTCACCATCTGTCATCAATACAGTTGAACCAAGATTATCATGATGATAATAATATACTTTCTCTTCTTCTCCATTTTTTCCTTCTCTTTTTGCAATAACTCTACCTAATGCATAAATATAGTAAGTTTCCTGATCTTCCTTTTCCTCATAGACTAATTGACCAAAA
>JAGMES010000245.1 GCA_023128035.1 Halanaerobiales bacterium
ATAAAAACAATAGCAGACAATAAAATAACTATGGTAAGTTGTTCACCTTTGATGTTAAATGAGTTTAATAAACACGAAGCATTAGACTCTATTCATACATTTATTAGTGGTGGAGATGTACTAAAAGGTGAGTATATAAACGAACTCGTAAAATATGGAAATGTCTATAATACCTATGGTCCAACTGAATCTACAGTTTGTGCAACTTATTATAGATGTTCAGATAATAAACTCACAAATATACCAATTGGTAAACCAATTTCAAATTATCAGGTTTATGTTTTGGATAAATATCTAAACTTGTGTCCACTCGGGGTTGCAGGGGAGTTATGTGTTTCTGGTGATGGTGTTACTAGAGGTTACTTAAATCGAGCAGAATTAACGCATGAAAAATTTACCCCTAACCCGTTTATTGCAGAATATGATAGCTTTGGTGAAATGATTTACAGAACAGGTGACCTGGTGAGGTGGTTACCAGATGGAAATATTGAGTTTTTGGGTAGAATAGACCAACAAGTAAAAATCAGAGGATATAGGATTGAATTAGGAGAGATAGAAAATCAATTATTGAGTCTAAATGAAGTTAAAGATGTAGTAATAGTTGCACGGAATGATCAAAGTGGTAATAAGGAATTATGCGCTTATCTTGTCATGGATGAAAAAATATCAGCAGAAGAAATACGCAGTATTTTATTAAACAAATTGCCAGAATATATGATTCCATCTTATTTTGTATATTTAGATGCAATGCCATTGACAACAAGTGGTAAAGTGAATAGAAAAGCACTTCCTACACCAGATGGAAATCAGTATTTGGGAACAGAGTATGTCGCACCAAATAATGAGATAGAAGAAAAACTTGCAGAAATCTGGTCTGAAGTTTTAAGAGTAGAAAAGATAGGGACAAAAGATAATTTCTTTACACTTGGTGGACATTCATTGAAGGCAATTCAAGTAACATCAAGAATTCTAAAAGAATTTAATGTAGATTTGCCTTTAATTGAATTATTTAAAACCCCAACTATCAAAGAACTGGCTGAATATATCAATAGAACAGAAACTACTTTATTTGCAGCAATTGCAAGAGTAGAAAAGAGAGAATATTATCCGGCTTCTTCTGCACAAAAGCGACTTTATACCTTAAAACAGTTAGAAGGTAATACAATAACCTATAATATGCCAACAGTAATGATTTTAGAAGGTGAGCTCGATAAAGATTTATTTACTGACGTATTCAAAAAACTTATCAAACATCATGAAGCATTTAGGACATCTTTTGAAATGATTGATGGCGAAATAGTACAGTTTATTCATGATGAAGTAGAGTTCTCAATTAGAGAGTTGGAGATTACTGAGGCCGAACTTGAATCTATTGTAAAAAGCTTAATTCGACCATTTGACTTAAAGAAAGCTCCATTATTGCGTGTTGAATTAGTTAGATTTGTTGAAAACAAGTATGTATTTATAGTAGACATGCATCATATCATCTCAGATGGAGTATCAACCACAAATTTAATAAAAGATTTAGCTACTTTATTTGCAGGAAAAGAATTACCAGAAATGCGTTTGCGATATAAAGATTTTGCAGTTTGGCAAAATGAACTCTTTGCATCAGAGAAGATCAAAGAACAGGAAGAATATTGGCTAGAAACTTTTGCTGGTGAGATTCCTGTATTGAATCTGCCAACAGATTATCCAAGACCTGTTTTGATGACTTATGAAGGTGACCAATTCAAATTTGAGTTTGATCAGGAATTATCTACAAAACTGAATGAATTGGGAGCAAAAAAAGGTGCAACCTTGTATATGACACTCTTAGCAGCCTATAATGTACTCATGAGTAAATATGCGAATCAAGAAGATATAGTAGTTGGTTCACCGATTGCGGGTAGAAGACATTCAGATTTAGATGATATTATCGGGATGTTTGTAAACACATTGGCTATGCGAAATTATCCAGCTTCATCAAAAACATTTATGGAGTTTTTAGAGGAAGTCAAAGTACGTGCTTTAGAGGCTTATGAGAATCAAGATTACCAATTTGAGATGTTAATTGATAAACTTCATCTACATAGGGATTTAAGCCGGAGTGCACTTTTTGATACCATGTTTGTGATGCAAAATACTCAGGATAATGTAAGTACCTCTGAAACATTTTTAGCAAATTTGAAGCTAAAACCATACAAGTTTGAAGGAGCAGCTGTCAAATTTGATTTAGTCTTTAGTGCATTTGAAAGCAATGAGAAAATAGGATTTAACTTGAGCTTTAATATAAACTTATTTACCAAAACAACCATTGAAAGAATGATCAGACATTTTGAGAATATTGTCAGTGAAATTATCGAGAATCCAGATGTTTTATTGCAAGATATCGAGATGATTTCAGAGGAAGAGAAGAGTCAAATACTCTACAAATTTAATGAGCCGAATATAGAACTTCCTAAGATTCAAACAATTAATCAGATTTTTGCTAAACAGGTTCAGGAGAACTCTGATCAGATTGCAGTAGCTTATGAAGAAGAGAATTTGACATATCGTGAATTAGATGAAAAATCCAATCAATTAGCAAGAGTCTTGAGAGATAAAGGTGTAGGAATAGATCAAATTGTAGGTATCATGGTCGAGCGTTCTGTAGAGATGATGGTCGGAATCATGGGAATATTGAAAGCTGGAGGAGCTTATTTACCAATTGATCCTGCCTATCCAGAAGATAGAATCAAGTATATGCTTGAAGATAGTGATGCTAAAATTCTTTTAACAGAAAATAGTTTAATTCAAAATTCAAATGAGATAGAAGTAGAATCTATAGATTTGTATGATGAAAAGATATTTAGTGGAGATAAAACAGAATTAGAAAACATTACATCACCAAATAATCTAGCATATGTAATCTATACTTCTGGTTCAACAGGAAAACCAAAAGGAGTAATGTTAGAACACAGAAATGTAGCAAATCTTGTAAGTGGTTTAGATCAAAAAATCTATGCTCAGTATCAAAGATGTTTAAATATTTGTGTGGTTTCACCATATGTCTTTGATGCTTCCGTACAACATATTTTTGCATCATTATTGTTAGGACATAGTTTATTTATAGTGCCAGAAAACACTAGATTAAGTGGATTAAAACTACTTGAATTTTATGAAAAGTACAGTATAGATGTCTCTGATGGTACACCAACACATATTAGATTGTTGCTAGAAAGTATGGAGGAAAGACATAGCAAGTTAGGTATCAAACATTTTGTAATCGGTGGAGAAGCTTTAACAAAGAACTTAGCAGAAAGTTTCTTAAGTAGATTCACAAACTCAAAACCAATCATTACAAACGTATATGGGCCAACCGAATGCTGTGTTGACTCCAGCTCCTATGATGTCACCATCGACAATTATGATATCTATGATACGATTCCAATAGGTAAACCAATGCCAAATGTACAACTTTACATTTTGGACCAAAAAACCAGGTTACAGCCAATAGGTATCTCAGGAGAATTATGTATCAGTGGTGCAGGTGTATCAAGAGGATATTTGAAACGTGAAGAACTAACTGCTGAAAAATTCATAGCCAATCCATTTAGCGAAGGTGAGAGATTATATAGAACAGGGGACTTAGTAAGTTGGTTACAAGATGGAAATATCAAATTTATCGGAAGAATAGATCATCAAGTGAAGATTCGAGGGTATAGAATCGAATTAGGAGAGATAGAAAGTCGCTTATTAGATCATGAGATAATTAAAGAAACAATTGTAATCGACAGAACTGATCAAAATGATACTAAATATCTCTGTGCTTATATTGTTACAGATGAAGAAATTTCAGTAGCAGATTTAAGAACATATCTATCGAAAGATTTACCAGAATACATGATACCATCATATTTCATCAGTTTAGATAAGATGCTATTAACCCGAAATGGTAAAGTAGATCGCAAAGCTTTACCAGCACCAGAAGGTAATCTAGAGTTAGGTACAGAGTATGTAGCTCCTAGAGATGAAGCAGAAGAAAAGATGGCTAAAATCTGGTCAGAAGTCTTATTTGTTGAGAAAATTGGTATTAATGATAACTTCTTTGAGTTAGGTGGTCATTCCTTAAAAGCAATTCAACTGACTTCAAAGATATTGAAAGAGTTTGATGTTGAAATGCCTTTAAAGGAGATTTTCAAGACACCAACTGTCAAAGATTTAGCTCAATTTGTTCGAAATGCTAAGAAAACTTTATTTACAGCAATTGAACCAGTAGAGAAGAGAGAATACTATCCAGTATCTTCTGCCCAAAAGCGACTTTATGCTTTGAAAGAATTAGAAGGTAATAATATAACTTACAATATGCCAACAGTATTGATTTTAGAAGGTGAATTAGATAAGGAACACTTTACAAACGTATTCCAAAAACTGATAGAACGACATGAAGCATTTAGAACATCTTTTGAAATGATAGATGGAGAATTAGTCCAAAGAATTTATGATGAAATTGGGTTTAAACTTAATGAGTTAGAAATAGCTGAAACAGAACTAGAGAATACTGTAAAAGAGTTAATTAGACCATTTGACTTAAGTAAAGCACCATTACTACGTGTTACATTGGTTAAGTTTGCTGAAAATAAACATGTACTTATCGCTGATATGCACCATATCATTTCAGATGGTTTTTCAATGAGAAATTTAATCAGTGACTTGGTATATTTATTTGCAGATTATGACTTACCAAAATTACGTTTACAATATAAAGATTTCGCAGTCTGGCAAAATGAACTCTTTGCATCTGAAATGATCAAAAAGCAGGAGGAATATTGGTTAGAAATCTTTGCTGGAGAAATTCCGGTATTGAATCTATTAACTGACAATCCAAGACCAGCAATTATGACATATGAAGGCGATATAATTCAGTTTGGTTTAGATAAAGAAATAACAAATCAATTAAATCAATTAATAGTAGAACAGGGTGCAACTTTGTTTATGACGTTATTGTCAGCCTATAATATTCTTTTAGCTAAACTTTCTGGTCAGGAAGATATTATAGTTGGTTCACCGATTGCAGGAAGAAAACACGTAGATTTGGAAAGTATTATCGGAATGTTTGTTAATACTCTAGTCTTTAGAAATTATCCAAATGGCAACAAACGATTTGTTGACTTTTTAGAAGAAGTAAAAGAAAAATCATTAGAAGCATATCAAAATCAGGATTATCAATTTGATATGTTAGTTGATCAACTTAATTTAGAAAGGGATTTAAGCCGTAATCCATTGTTTGATGTCATGTTTGTAGTACAAAATATCAGTACTGACTTACCTTTAATAGATAATGCAGATAAAAAAGAAACGAATGATTTAAAAATTGAAC
>JAGMES010000246.1 GCA_023128035.1 Halanaerobiales bacterium
CTTTAGCTGGACGAGTTCACTGTGCCTTCAATTTTGATTATCTTGCCATCAGGTATAAGAATCTCACTGCTAGGTTGAATAGTTAGAACAACTTCCACTGAAACAGTAATATCACCTTTCAAAATCATTTTACCTTCCCATACTTAATCCAATCGCAATTCTCCATCATAAGTATTGGTCACCACCCTATATTATAGGGAAATTGGGTCTTCCATTGTCTTCTAAATAAAGAGGAGCAAAGATTTTTTCATCAATTTTGCAAAAGACATGTTCATAAAAAATAGGTGCTCAGCTTTTTAATAATTTTTTTAATGAAAGGACTCATCCATGTTGAAGTATTAAGTAATTGTACTTGAGTATGATCATTATTTTCTTTGAACATAATATCATCCCAAAATTAAGAAGATTCACAATCATTATACCATATTTATATATTATTTTAAATATATTTTATTAATTTTTATTTATTTACATAAATTAATAAGGTGAATAAGGTTTTTAAAACTTAATTATAAATTTTCGCCATATTTATCACAAAAAAAGAAGTAATGTCATACACTGGCTTCTGATTTAATCAATCTTCAGTTCTCGAAACTTTTCACTTTCAGCATATCTTCGTAACCGCTTTAACCCCTGAGCCTTGACTTCCTCAAACTTGTTACAGTCCTTCTCCATAACATATAGCTTCCATAATTGATAAGGCTTTTTGCCAAAGTGGGTCATTATTAATATCAGCACTTGTTTTTGAGATTACCAGAAAAACTAATACTACCGTCATAAGTAAAATGTTCATACGCTTCATAAATAGCCCCCACTTTAAAGTAAGATATCTTTTTCTTTAAACACCTTAATACTAAACAATAATCCCAATAAGCTGTAAACCAAGCTTACTGCTACCCCTTTACCAAAACCATTCCAATTAACACTATCTATCAGGTTAGTATATAGAGCAAAATGCTCAGTAATAATAAATAAATCAATTGGCCTAATAACTGAACCTACTATCTTTAAAAGAAACATCAGTCCCAAACCTATTAAAATTCCTGAACTTGCACTATTGGCATAAATTGATAATATCAAAAACACCATTCCAAAGGCAAATAATGGCACTAAAGTGATCAGATAACTTGATATAGTGGTAACTATACCCTCAGAAGTGCCTAAACTGATCCCATTAATAATGAAATTCTCTCCCCAACCTAAAATTACTACACCTGAACAGTATGCCATGATCAAATTAATGACTAAGAAGAGTGTTAAAAGTAAAAATACCGAAATAGCTTTGGAGATGATAATCTTTACTCTCTTTACTGGACGTAAAAGAGTAAACTTCGCAGTCCCATTAACCAGTTCCTCTGTCACAAGGTCGACGATTATCATAAATAAGAAAATTGGGAAGAACAAACTCACAAACATATCTAATACCACCAACGGAAAAGACTGTCCAGTCATAGTCAAAATTAGTGGATCATTGGCTGCATCTGGCATGGTTTTTACTACTTTAATCCCGACAGATAAAATTAATAAAAACACCAGACTGATTATTAGAAATATGTACATTTTCTTACCAGCAAAGACCTTATACATATCATTGAAAACTAAATTACGCAATTTCCTCACCCTACTTTGTTAAATCTATGAAGTATTTTTCTAAAGATTGGTTTCGTGGGACAAAATACTCAATCTCACCTGTCTCTGAAACTAATTTGTTCAACAGATTCTTAGAAGAACCTTTCGCAATCTGAACATACAAACATGAAGGAGCCTCTTCGATAGATTTGACATAGTTCAAACTCCCTGCACAATCTTTTACTTTTTGCGGATTTTTAGTATATACTTCTATAACCTCATTCTCTGTATCAAGTAAGTCTTTAACCCTGCCATGGACCAGTAGTTTACCATTTTGTAATATAGCTACCTTATTACAGATCTGCTCTATTTCATGTAAAAGATGAGTAGAAATAAAAAATGTTATTTTCTGCTCATGAGCCAATTGTTTGATCTTTTCTCTAATCTCAATCATTCCCTGAGGATCAAGCCCGTTAGTTGGCTCATCTAAGATCACCAGTTTGGGATTTCCTAACAGTGCCCCCGCAATACCAAGACGTTGCTTCATTCCTAAAGAATAAGTCTTTACCTTATCTCCTGCCCTTTCCAAAATGCCAACTATGTCTAAAACTTCTTCTATCCGCTCTTTGCCTATTCCAGGAATCAAATTTGCCATAATCTTTAAATTTTGATACGCTGTTAAAGACAGATAAAACTTTGGTATCTCTACTAATGCCCCAACTCGGCTTATCGCCTGAAGAAAATCTGTCTGTACATTATATCCATCTAAATGTATCGTTCCAGAACTTGGATAAATCAGGCTTAAAATCATCCGAATGGTCGTAGTTTTACCTGCACCATTAGGTCCTAAAAAACCGTATATATCCCCTTCATAAACTGTTAAATTGAGATTATCTACTACTTTTTTCTTACCAAAAATCTTAGTTAAATTATGGGTTTCAAGAATTATTTTGTTCTCCATATAATTACCTCCTGTTAGTGTATTTTATAAATTCGTCAAAATTAACTCTTAATTATAATTATACTATTTTTTTATCTGAAAATCTATAATTTGAGTAACTTAATTTTGATTCTACTGTAAAAACCTTCTTTTAATGGTAAGCATCAAATAGCCCCCACCTTTATATAAGATAGGAGCTATGATATTATTTATTTTGAGGTTTTCTACAACTGTTTGGTAAACTTGTTGACCAGAGAAAATAAGCATCCAGCAATTCTAAATTATTAGTATCTATGTTAGGTAATTGTTCGAATAAATATGTCAAGTAGTAAAATGGATTTAAATCATTTGCTGTTGCACCTTTTGGTGTATTTGAAAAGAGCCAATTTTTACGTCCTATTACAAAAGGCTTAATTACTCTTTCTCCACTATTATTACTAATTTCCAGTCGTCCATCTAAGAGAAATGCCTTTAGTTTAGTCCACTGATTTTTGCAATAAGCTATTGCTTTTCCTAAAGCACTCTTTGGTAACACCTGCTTACTTTTAGAATTTAGCCATGTCAAAAAAGCATCAAGAACAGGTTTACTTTGTTCTAAACGCTTCTTATAACGTTCTTTACTTGTCATATGAGCAAGTTTACGTTCAAGCTCAAATAGCTTATTGCAATAGTCTAAACCTTCCTTTAGATACAAGGGACGTTTTACTGGTTTTATCTGGTATTGCACTCATAGCTTCATTAAATTTTCGTCTGGCATGAGCCCAACATCCTACTATGGTTACATTTGAGATATTATTATATCCTGAATAACCATCACTATCTTTTTCATGAAGCACTTGCAATGTTGTCTCATCCACATGGAGGATATCTTCTTTAATTAAATTCTATTATATGATAGGTTAAAGTAAATTAAACCTTTGCTTACGGTTTTATTTCTAATAATGTCATTATATTTTTGGTTTTATACTTTGAGTATTTTTTAAAGAATCCACAAATTACTGCGAATTCTTTTTTATGCAAATAAAACCCAAATTAAAAAATAAATATTGACATTATCTAGATAAATATAGTATAATAAATAATGTAAACAATTAGAAAATTAAATACTAAGGAGGAAAAAATGAAAAAAATCAAACTTACGCTTTTGGTTTTATTGATCATGTTGGCTATGACTTTATCTGCAGAGGCTATAACGCAAGAACAATTAGCTGAACATTGGGCACCCAGACTTTATCACGATACAAATGCAAGTTATGATTATCAAGCAGAATATATAACTAAATTTAACTATGATGGTGATTGGAAAGGTAATAATAATTGGGAAAATCTTTTTAATTATAATAAGCCAGGTTATCTTTACTATAGTGTGTGTGAAACAAGTACACACTGGTTTATTAATTATGATGCTTTTCATCCACGTGATGATGGGCCAATAGGAGATAAACATGAGAATGACTTTGAAGGGGCAGTTTTTGCTATCAAAAAAGATGGTTCCACATATGGTTCATTACAGATAATGCTAACAATGGCTCATGATCAGTGGTATCAATATACTAATGACTCAAATATCAGATCTGCTCAAGATGATGTTGATGGAGGAATTAGGTTTGATAGTTATGGTCATCCAGAAATCTATATTCAAGCGAATGGTTTTACTTTAGACAATAATGGACATGGTTGGAAAGCTTATGATGGTTGCAGTGCTCCTGGTGGTGATGGCATTGTTTACTACTATGGTGGTTGGTCACAAACTCCAACTAATGGAAGTGGAAATTGGGTTTATAAATATTCTTATGATTTAGTACATTTAAATGATCTTTGGAATCGCAAATATGATTTTGTAGATACATTTGGTTATTTTGGTGCACTTAAAGGAGATACTTATGGAGTTAACTCAGCAAAAACTCCTTGGTATTGGGATGATGGAGATGATGGGCCAACCTTTAATGGTTCATCCTTTTCAGACCCTGCTCACCTTTTCGATACTCATCTTACAGGTTTAGGAAGCTGGAGTAGAAGTTATACTTCTAATTCTCAATATACTCATAAAATAATTTTATATAATGTAACAAGCTTAGTAGATAAAGATACTTTAGGTGGCAAAAGTGATATTTTTGTAAAAATCTTTGTAAATGGTCAGATATATTGGGATGAACGTTTGTGGAAATATGATAACGCTTCTAAAGGATATGCTTATACAGTAAACATGGGTGCAAATGATGCATTAGTAAATACTTTTGATGGAAACACAAACACTATATATGTATCTCAACCAGCGGGTAGTCTCATCGAAATTGAAGTCTATGATTCAGACTCAACTTCAGGAGATGATTATATGGGGAGTATTGAGTTTGTGTTAAATGCTGGTGAAAATATTTATAATACTTATCAATTGACCAATACAGGCGAAGCAAAAGTTTCATATTATGCAAAGTGTGTTCAATAAACAAAAAATCAGACTTGACAGAAGCTAATATCATATATGTCTTAACTACAAAGAGCTAACATTTGCTGAAAATTAGCGTTAAAAGACTAGGATTAAACTCTGATCTGAAAATGAGGTAATTTAGCTTATTAACATAAGTAAATTGTAAATTAGAGTGGTACCACGAAAGCAATCTTTCATCCCTATGATTATTATTAATAATCATAGGGATGAAAGATTTTTTTATTGTTTAGGAAATTATGCTTTTGAAGGTTTCATTTAGTTAATCAATAGATGTCGGCTTATTAGCTAAATATACCTATTTCCACTAGTTCCTTTCACTTTATCATTCAAATACACCAACAATCCGCTAGTGAACTCGTCCAGCTAAAGCT
>JAGMES010000247.1 GCA_023128035.1 Halanaerobiales bacterium
CCTTATAGGTAGACTATAAACTTTGTTGTGGTTGTGCATTGTTGCCTCACTGTTCCAGGTTTCAATTCCTTATAGGTAGACTATAAACTGGGAAATATTATAGAAATCGTTTTGTTAATAACTAGTTTCAATTCCTTATAGGTAGACTATAAACGTTTTTTGCTTTTTTCATGTTTGACACTCCTTTATAAGTTTCAATTCCTTATAGGTAGACTATAAACTTAAAGTTGAATTTTAGGAATCCATTCATTACATCAGTTTCAATTCCTTATAGGTAGACTATAAACAAGAAAAGCACTATTGGAAAGATCGTTATTGAGGAGTTTCAATTCCTTATAGGTAGACTATAAACTTTGATATGTTTGAAATACTGACCAGCAAGAAAAGGTTTCAATTCCTTATAGGTAGACTATAAACTCGGATCATATTCTATTTTATGAATGTTATTACAAGTTTCAATTCCTTATAGGTAGACTATAAACTAAATGCATCTTCTGCTTTATCAATGACCGTAACTAGTTTCAATTCCTTATAGGTAGACTATAAACAGTATTTGGTGCTGAAGAGTACCATGAGCAATATAAGTTTCAATTCCTTATAGGTAGACTATAAACTTTTTATTAAAGTTTACTAAAAGTGTTTCTACATAGTTTCAATTCCTTATAGGTAGACTATAAACAAGTATTTGGTGCTGAAGAGTACCATGAGCAATATAAGTTTCAATTCCTTATAGGTAGACTATAAACGAATAAACGGTTCTAATCTCGCGATAGCAGTTCTTGTTTCAATTCCTTATAGGTAGACTATAAACTCTCCGCTCATATAAAGTTTGTAGTACATAACACAAGTTTCAATTCCTTATAGGTAGACTATAAACTGGTTGCAGTTTCTTCGTTAGCTTCCCCTTTGTCGAGTTTCAATTCCTTATAGGTAGACTATAAACTTAAGAAGCCTACTCGTGGTGCGTTAGGTAATGGTTGTTTCAATTCCTTATAGGTAGACTATAAACTGTTTCGTTGTATGAAGGCAGTGTATAAGCATCAGTTTCAATTCCTTATAGGTAGACTATAAACGTCAAATTTCTTTTGGCTGATGGTCGGCATCTCGTCGGTTTCAATTCCTTATAGGTAGACTATAAACAAGCTATTGTATGATAAGACCTTGCATCTATAGCAAGTTTCAATTCCTTATAGGTAGACTATAAACACTCTTGAGTGACAGAGAATTATTCAGCGTACTAAAGTTTCAATTCCTTATAGGTAGACTATAAACGCACGATACTTATATAACCGATCATCCAAAGAACAAGTTTCAATTCCTTATAGGTAGACTATAAACTAGCGGTAGTCTTTCCGATCTTGGCAAGAGTACCTAAGTTTCAATTCCTTATAGGTAGACTATAAACTCTTGACTGAAATTCTGCCCATCTATCGATACAGAAGTTTCAATTCCTTATAGGTAGACTATAAACATTGACTGTATTGACAGAATGAAGGGTGGTAGTAGGTTTCAATTCCTTATAGGTAGACTATAAACCCATTCAACCCGCATGTATAAAGGGTTCGTCATCTGATAGAAATCCTCAAAAAATCTTATCTCAAGTCTACATCTCAGAACAAACCCTATTATATCAACAAAAATTGTAGATTCCACACTGTCGTCGATCCCCCAGAGTTTTTGCACTACTACAGATCGACGACACATATCTAAAAACATACATTCTTTTATATTTACAATTTTATCATGTTTAATATCTAATTTCAATATCATCTCTCTGAAATCTCTCTTTCTGAAGAGACTTATTCTCTTTTAAAAGGCCGTTTCCAAAAATGAATTTTCATTACAACGAAAACAATAATCTTTTACGTTACAATTAAGGCATTTTTGATCTATCCTACATGTTTCTAAAAACTTATCAACTTCATTCTGATTCCAAATTTCTTCAATAGTTTGCTTAGTTATATTACCAAAAGAAATATTAGCTAATTTCTCACAAATACTTGCTTCCTTTCATAAACAAAAAAATTCTTAGATACTTTCCTTAGCTCACTTGTTGATCGTTTAAGTAATTCAAGTAAACTTCTTTATCTTCATTCATTAATTCCTTAATAGTTAAGTATTTTTTAATATTCTTATTTTTTACTAAACAAACAGCATCAAAATATTCTGGCTCGACTATTTTGTGAGATATGAATAATACTGTTTTATCTTTTATGAATTCTTTAATATTTGTCCAAATATAATGTTCTGTTTCCAAATCTAAACCTGTAAACAGTTCATCAAAAATGATAATTTTGGGATTTTGTAAAAATAGTCGTGCAATAGATATTCTTTGTTTCTGACCACCAGATAAAGATGCTCCATTATTACCTAAAACCTCAAATAATCCATCTTTTAACTGTGAGCGTATAAAATCAGCAATTTGTGCTTTTTTCAAAGCGCTCCACATTTCCTCCTCTGTAGCGTCTTCTTTAACACATTTTAAATTTTCAAAGATTGTTCCATCCAAAATAAACGCTTCTTGTGGTAAATATCCAACATTTTTACGCAAATTACCTAAGTTAATCTTTTGAAGAATAACATCATCTATAATAATTTCGCCACTAAGAGGCTGATAAAAGCCTTTGAGTAAATATGATATTGTAGTTTTCCCCTGACCACTCTTTCCTAAAAACAGTACTTTTTCTTTAGGTTTTATTTCTAAATTTGTATCAGTATAAATTTCTTCGTCCTTATATTTGAAATTTAAGTCTTTAATAACTATCTTTCCATCAAATACTAACATTGAGCCGGTTTCCTTATTCTCCAATTCTTCCATTTCATAATATTCGAAAAAACGTTCCATACCAGCAATAGCATGATTAATTTGAGCATTACTTTGAGTCACTCGCAAAATAGGATCATAAATAAGTTTTAAATAGGTATAAAATGCAATAAGCTCACCAATAGTTAAGTTTTTATTTAAAACCATATATCCACCTAACCACAAAATAATAACACCGCTAAAGTTAATAACTAATATAGTAATCCCACTCAACAAATAACCAAATATTTCGCCACGTATCATAGCTTTTTTCAAATCTATACTCAGAATATTATGTTTTTTCATTTCTTGATTTTCACAACAAAAATTCTTGATCAAAATAATTTTTGAAAAACTATTAACAAAAAAACTCATTAGTTCTGCAAAAAATTGCCTCGTTATATGTGATTGCTTTCTTAATTTTTTACTAAAATATTTATTTAAACCAATAAATATAGGTATAGTAATTACAGTGATTATTGCTAAAATAGCATTCATTCTGAAAAGAATAAAAAAGATAACAAATATTTTAAGAGTATTGATAAGTATATTATCTAAAATAAAAGATAATAACGTATGTATCTCAGCAGCATCATCCCTTAATCTACTAACAATATTTCCAACTTTTTCTTTTGTAAAAAAAGACATCTTCATGTTCAATAAACGTTCATACAAAGCATTTCTTACATCTATAACAATTGTTTCAGAAAAATTTGTATAGATATAATTTGAAAAGAAAAAAAATATATTTGATAATAAATATATTCCAAACATAGCTACACCAAATAAAGTTAGTTTATCATAATTTTGCGAAACAAGAACGTCATCAACTAAAAATTTAATCAATAATGGAACGAATAAAATTAGAGCTGTAGCAAATTGATTTAATATGATTGCAAGCATATTCTTAAACATATATGGCTTCATAAAAGGATAACTTTTTTTAATTAATCTTACTAGTAAACTTAAGTCCATATCTTTTCTCTCCCTTGAAAATGACTAGTACTGAACATAATTCAATACTAGTCAAAAATGTTTTCATTACTTAACTGTGTTATTATTCTGATTACAACCTGAACCACAGCCACCCATAACAGTTACTTTTTCGTCAAGTACTTCAAACTTAGGAATTTTCATTGTTGTCACTCCTTTCTTTTTCAAAATAATATTACAATTTTTTTCAATGTTCATTTTCATCTCTTGCATTATATCATTTTTGGTAAAATAGTTCAATGTATATAAATATTTTTTTACAAATTAATTTATTTTTTCTGTATTATTCATTATTGTCTTCAGTCAATGAAAATCTAAAAAAGGGAATGTCTGTTCTTTAGACATTCCCTTAATAATATCTCACATATTAAAATTGCCAATGAAAGTTGTGTTTGGCAAGATAAATTCTTTTATATTTACAATTTTATCATGCTTTATACCTAATTTCAATATCAATAGTATTTATATATTTAAATAACTTAAAAGTACAAATCTTCTATCTCACTCTTTTATATTCTATTATTTATTCCTAACTTTAAGACTTTTTTATCTATGTATATTATTTCAATATAACATATTTTCTAAAGTTCATTTTTTCCTTTTCACATAGTTTCATTAAACCCGTTATGAATTTTTTCCCAATACCTCTTTCTTTTCGTAATACTCGATACACATACGAGTAATCCACTCCTAATTTTTGAGCAAACATTACTTCACTCCAGCCTTTATTTTCTATCAATCTCTTAACTGCATCATGATTCAATCTCATAAAATCCCTCCATTTTATTTTTATTAATTATATAGTAACATTTCCACTAATTTTTAAAAGAGCTTTTTCTATTGACTTTTTCGTATATTTGGACATATAATATTAGTCATGAAGCCATATACTATTGGAGGGATTAAATGTGGTATCTTCCGCAAAAAAAATACTTCAGGCAGCAGTTATAGACAGTCTTAAGAAAGAAAATAAAGTAACTTATAGAAAAATTGCAGAATCAATTGATGTACATAACTCTACTATTCAAAAAGTATCAAAAGGTCTCAGACTCTTATCTCAAGAAAAGTTTAATTTACTTTGTAAAACTTGGAATATTAATTTAAGCGGCATAGTTGAGATACTAGAATTAAACGATTTAAAAAAATTACAGCGAAAATCATTATTAAAAATCTTGAAAGCTAGAGAAGTTGATTTAGAAAGTTTATCCGCCAAAACTGGTATTTCTATTCTTGATCTAAACCATATTGAACGAGAAAAACGTCAACCTACTGATAAAGAAATCCTAAAAATTTGTGAAGTTTTAGATATAGAATCTCATATTATTACTGAGGGGATACTAGCATTAGTTTTTGAAATCATCGAAAAAGGTCTAAAATATATTTATATGGAACCTTCTGCCATTGAAGCTGTGATTAAATTTTTGGAAGCTGAAATTTAAAAAACCCAACAGAAGTTGAGTTGAACAGCCCCCTGTCAAGTAGACAGTGGAA
>JAGMES010000248.1 GCA_023128035.1 Halanaerobiales bacterium
GTTTAGTGAAATAGCAAGTGCTTTTGTAACTAATCAGTCAAAAGCTTTACTTTTTAGTTAGCGACTGAATAGTTACATGAAATTTAACTAAATACAACCATTAAAACTTCCGAAAAAAAGTGGTAGACAATTGTTATTACCATTTTTAAATTTTCCGGTTATCTAACAATTAAGATGTGTGTTGCTAAACATGTTTTTGAGATGGATAAGTCGAATTTTGACACTATAAAGCATATTGTGAGTAATTATCGAATTAAACTAGAAAAAAATATTTAAAGGATTTAAAACAAGTATGGCGAATAAATAGCATATTACCAGAAAAATAACAGTAAAAATTAATTATAAATTAAAATAAAAATAAGTATAATAATGACTAAACAAAGTAAAAGATAGGTCTATTGTATGTAATCATAACACTTTGAAAAATATAGAATGTTAGACTTGATGTAGGAGGTGGAATAACAGAATAAAAGAAATAGCAAGTGACATAGGGGTAGAAAATGATTTTGATGAAAAGATTTGCATTTATTCACAAATATTATTTATAGGAGGGATATGATGAAAGGTTTAGCGTTTTTATTTTCAGGTCAAGGCTCTCAATATGTTGGTATGGGTCAAGAACTATATGACAATTTCCAAATTGCTAGAGAAACATTTCAGGAGGCAAATGAAGCTCTAGGATGGAATCTACAAAAATTATGTTTTACTGGGGATAATGAGGAATTGACCAAGACTGCTAACGCTCAACCAGCTATTATAACTACTAGTGTTGCTGCTTTTCGAATATTGAGGGAAGAGATTGGGCTAACACCACAGTATGTAGCTGGACACAGTTTAGGCGAATATTCAGCTTTAGTGGCATCTGGAGCTTTACAATTTGCTGATGCGGTTAAGATTGTTCACAAGAGAGGAGTATTTATGCAAGAAGCAGTACCATTGGGAGTGGGTGCTATGATGGCGATTGTCAAAGTTGATTCTTCAATAGTTGATACGGTCTGTAAAGAAGTGTTTAGAGAAAATGCTATTGTTGTAGCAGCAAATTACAACTCCAAACAGCAGACAGTCATCTCTGGTCATATCAATGCCGTTAAAGAGGCTGGAGAAAGATTAGAGCAGTTAGGAGCAACAACTAGATTATTAAATGTCAGTGCACCTTTCCATAGTCCATTGATGACTTTAGCGTCAGATAAACTTAAAGAAGAATTAGCACAATATCGTTTCGGATTGATGAATTATCCAGTGGTGGCTAATGTTACTGCATTATCTTATTATGATACCAGATATCTGATAGATAATTTGGCTGAACAGATTACTAACCCTGTAAGATGGGGTGAATCAATTAATTATCTAGAAAGACAAGGAGTTATTAGAGCTATTGAAGTTGGTCCAAAAACAGTACTACAAAAACTCTTAAAAAATTCTAAAATCAAAGCCAGTTCGTTTGAAACCAAAGATCAGCTTGATAAATTGAAAGAAGAATTCTTAATCGAAGATTACTCTAGGTTAATCATCAAAGCATTAGCTATTGTTGTTTCCACTAAAAACAGAAATGAAAATCGGGACGAATATGCAAAAGGTGTAGTTGAGCCATATCAAAAGATCCAGGCATTACAAATGGAGCTAGAGCATAAAGGAGTCAAACCTCAGAAAGAAGATGTACTTATTGTTCTGACAATGCTAAAAGAGATCTTAACAACTAAAAAAGTACCACATTGTGAGCAGGTAGAAAGGTTTAATGAATTATTTGAAATTTCTGGCACTAAGGGAGTGTTTAAAGAGTTTTCAATTTGACCCAGTGTGTTGGATATTGCATTAGTGTTGTTTTAATTTTTAGCTAGTCACAGAAGGGGGAAAAAAGGATGGGGAATATTTTAGAACTGAGAACGTTGACTGATATGTTTACCCAGGAGGAGAGATTGGCTGAACTTACAGGAAAAGGAATCAGATTTATTCATTCAACGAGTAAAGAGGATTATCTTACCTATGAAGAATTATACGACAATTCTTTAAATCTGCTCTATCATCTCCAGTTAAAGGGGATAAAACCTGGTCAGGAATTGGTATTCCAAATAGATGATAATCAGGATTTTATTCAATGTTTCTGGGCCTGTTTGCTCGGAGGTATCATACCAATTCCAATATCTATCGGTAACAATGATGAGCATAAGAGAAAGTTAGTTCAGATCTGGAAGGTCTTAAATAATCAATATCTGATTACATCAGATATTGTTGGTAAAAAGGTAGAGAGTTATACATCATTGGTTGAGGATGAAGTGATAATTGAAGATATATTGTCAAAGACGATCTATCTTAATGAACTGTCTTCGGATGGGGAGGGTGTGCTTACACAGAAAGGAATCATCCATCAGGCAAATCCAGATGATATTGCATTTATTCAATTTTCTTCTGGTTCAACAGGTGATCCCAAAGGTGTAGTGCTAACTCATCGCAATCTGATTATTAATATCAATGCCATAAGTATCGGCTATGGAGTTAGTGCTGAAGATGTTTATATGAGTTGGATGCCTCTAACTCACGATTTGGGGTTAATTGGTTGGCATCTGGTTCCACTCTGTAAGACTTGTTTACAAAATATTATGGCTACCAGCTTATTCATTAGAAACCCACGACTCTGGATCGAGAAATCGTATGAACACAAATGTACAATGTTAGCTTCGCCAAATTTTGGCTATAAACATTTCTTAAAATTCTATAAATATGAGAATTTTCAGGATCTGGATTTGTCTCATATTCGTTTTATCTTAAATGGTGCGGAACCAATTTCATTAGAGCTATGTCGGGAATTTATTGGTACTCTGGTCCAGCATGGGCTTAGAAAAAATGTGATGGTTGCTGCTTACGGTATGGCTGAAGCCAGTTTATGTGTCTCTGTTTCGCCTCTAGATGAAGAATTAACTTATTATTGTTTAGATAGACGATATCTATCAATTGGAGAAAGAATTCGCGAAATTGATGAAAATAATAAAAAAAGTGTTATTTTTGTTGATACCGGTTATGAGATTCCAGACGTTTATGTAAGAATTTGTGATGATAATAATAACCCTCTGGCAGATGGTACCATCGGGTATATTCAAATTAAAGGTGACAATGTTACTAAAGGTTATTATAACAATCCCAAAGCGACCAATAAAGTGCAGATGGGTGATGGTTGGCTAAATACGGGTGATATCGGTTTTGTAGTCGATAAAAGGTTAACAATTACTGGCCGAGCCAAGGATATTATCTTTGTCAACGGACAGAATTATTATCCCCATGATATCGAAAGGATATCTGAAGCTGTAGAAGGTATCGAATTAAATAAGATAGCTGTTTGTGGAGTATTTGATGAGAAGGAAAAATATGAAAAGATTATTGTTTTCGTTCTTTATAAAAAGAAGATATCAAACTTTATTCCTCTTGTTAAAGATCTGAAAAGACATATTAATATTACTACTGGTTTAGAGATCAATCAAGTCATCCCTGTCAGAAAAATTTCTAAAACCACTAGTGGTAAACTACAGAGATATAAATTGGTTGAAAAATATTTAAATGGTATCTATGATGAAAAGATACGAGAAATTAATCAGTTACTGGCTGAAGAAGTTCGGAACAAAATGATTGTGGAACCGACTACTGAGATTGAGAAGAAACTGGTGCAAATTTGGGAAGAGACTTTGGGGTTAGAAAAAATTGGTGTGACTGATGATTTTTTCGAATTAGGTGTGAACTCCATCAAAGCAAGTTTGCTATCATTGAGAATTCATAGAGAATTAGCGGTAGAACTAAACCTGCGGGAGTTTATGGTTAATTCTAATATTCGAAAATTAGCTGATTATATCAGCAAAATGGATAAGACGAACTATACACCAATCAGTGTGATTGAAGAGCAAGAGTATTATCCTATCTCATCAGCCCAAAAGAGAATATTTGCAGTCAAACAGATAGAGGGAGAACAAACCAGTTATAACCTACCTCATTTTTGGGTAATTGATGGTGAGCTAGAAATAAAATGTTTGACAAATGCCTTGCAAGAGATTGTGAATCGACACGATTCGTTTAGAACATCTTTTGAGGTAATAGATGGTGAACTTATCCAAAGAGTTCATAAGGATATAGATTTTCAGGTTAGCTTCTTTGAAGTACAAGAAACTGAATTAGCCAAAATAGTTAAAGAGTTTGTCAGACCATTTAATTTAGGTAAACCTCCTTTGATAAGAGCAGGTTTGGTTCGCTTTGCAGATCAACATCTATTGATGATTGATATGCATCATATAATCTCAGACGGGGCATCTCTAGGTATATTCATGGAAGAATTAGTTTCATTCTATACTGGGAAGGAATTGCCTTATTTAAAAATACAATATAAAGATTTTACCAACTGGCAAAATACATTGTTTAATACTGAAATGTTTAAAAAGCAGGAAGAGTATTGGTTAAGTAGATTTACTGACGAGATCCCTGTACTTAATCTACCTGCTGATTATCCAAGGCCAGCAGAAAAAAGTTTTAAAGGAGATTCTTTAAAATTTGAGCTAAGTAGTGATTTAACGACGAAATTAAAGCAGTTGACTCATGAACAGGATGCTACTTTATATATGACACTATTATCAGTTTTAAATATTTTTTTGGCTAAATATACGGGTCAGGAAGACATAATTATCGGTACTGGAATTGCCAATAGACAGCATATTGATTTGGAAAATCTAATTGGTATGTTTGTTAATACTTTAGCTCTTAGGAATATGCCAGAAGGAAGAATAAATTTTGTTGAGTTTTTGGCAGAAGTTAAGGAAAATGCATTAAATGCATATGATAATCAGGATTATCCATTTGAGATGTTGGTGGAGCATTTAGGGATATCAACAAATCTTGATAGAAATCCATTGATTGATGTAGTTTTTGTTTTGCAAAACACCGATATTGAAGAGCAAAATGTAGGAAATTTGAAATTTAAACCTTATGAATATAATAATAAAACAGCACAGTTTGACATTACCTTGCATGCCTTTGAAGTAAAAGATCAAATTCATTTTAAGTTAGAGTATAGTACTGATATATTCAAGAAGGAGACTATTGAAAGATTTGCCAAACATTTTGTAAACATTATCCGCAAGGTTATTGAGAATCCGAAATTACGTATATCTGAAATTGAGATGATAACAAAATCGGAAATGCAGCAGTTATTATTTGATTTTAATAATACAAAAACAGAGTATCCAAAAGATAAGACAATTCAGCAACTGTTTGAAGAACAGGTAGAAAAAAC
>JAGMES010000249.1 GCA_023128035.1 Halanaerobiales bacterium
TTCTTTTTTTATGCCTAAATATTCCTCGAAAAATTAATTTTAAATATAACATATTTGACCCCTCTTTAAGTAATATAGTAAATTTAAAACATTTTGAAGTCGATTTAACAAAACATAATAACTATAATAATTATTTACATTACAACCACCTCCAAATAATAATCATTCATGTAGCTTAGTAAATTTTCGCTAAGACTACAGATTATCTGTGATTTTTTTAAAAAAGCCTTTTCTTGTAAATAGAATTTTGTGGTGTTACTTACTCTAGTATATTATACCAAAAAAAATATCAAAAATCAATATTAGGGAAAAAAATATAATTTTTAAAAAAGGGCTTTCAGAGAAGTTTTCAAAAAGAAATCCTAAGTCTCTAAAAAAATAAAACTACCTATTTTTTTTAAAATGTACCCTATAGAGTGAACAATTTTAAAAAAGTCTACTCTATAGGGTACAGATTATTTATCAAGATAGTTTTATTTTTAATATAGAGAAATATAAAGTTATAAAGGTTTTCTAAAAGTAAGTAATACTACTGATAATGCAATTTCAACAAAGATAAGCATAATCTGAATTTGCATACTTTAACGCAACTCCATAGCCTGTATATGAAGGAAGTAAAAGCCATAAAAGTAATAATATAAATGAGTTGGATGATGAAAAAGTATATTGACTGAGAAAACTGTGAAGATACATATGCCAATACCGGAATAATATAAAAAAGCACCGCAACAAGTCTACCGATATAGTCAAATACAAAAATTGACTTTTCGCAGAAATAGTTCTTAAGAAAATATGACGTTATAACAAATTCTAAAAATTTTATCAATATAACAAATAAAAACCATAACGGGATAATTTGTAAACGATACAATACAATATAAGAAACAACCATATAGAATAAATCTGCTAAAACATCAAAAACCGCACCAAAGGAAGATGTTTTCCCATTCAATCTTGCAATTTTTCCATCCAAAAAATCTGTGAGAAATATTGCTACGAAAATTAGGATTGGAATTGACATACTACCAAAATAGTTAAAAATATAAAAATTCAACAAAACAGTTAACACAACTCGTGACAATGTTAGCATATTTGGAATATTTCTCATCATCTTTACCATAATTAAATCTACTCCTTTGCTAATTCTTTAACTAAATCATGAGCATCTATTCTTAAAAAACCAGATTTTATTTGTAATTCCACCTAATTTATATAACACAATTGACACAATTATTTGCAATACTCTCCTAGGTAACAGCATAGCTATATAAATACTTTTATTCGAATACTCTTGTAACATTACATTATTAATGCCTGTTAATAACTCCAATATCAGTGTACCCAAAATTTCTCCCAGAACAATAAATATAATAAGAGCTAATAAAAAGCCTAAGAAAACTTCAAAAAAATTCATCTTATACACTAACCAGTAAACAATTATAAAAAATACGACTTGAACCATCATCATAAATTCATATTGCTCAAGAAAATTGTACTGAATCACTGAAAACAGGATTGTTAAAGTAATGGCAGATAACATTTTTATAACATTACTTTTATTTTTTAAATTAAGATGTTCCCCTTTCCCCATTATTAATAGAGTCATAATCAACAGAAGAGTTTCTTCTGGAATACTAACAAATAATGCAAAATTTATAATACTCATTACCTCCTTTAGCTGTTCAATATTTATTACTTAAGTAATATAATAAAGCGACTGTTATCATGTGTAATATTCTTCTAGGTACTAAAAGTACTAGAAAATAACTACTATCTGAATATTGCCTAAACATTTCGTAACTGATACCTTTAATGCCGATTATTTCATCCATTATGTAAATAAAAAACCAAATTAAGAAACCTTTCAAACAATTGAAAATACTTGTTTTGTATACTAACCAGTATATCCCCCTCTAAAAAAATATAAAATTTCACTAATCATTTTTATAGCTAAATCTGATTGATTCTTATCGATTTTTACTTTCTTAAGTATGGCATTAATATTACTTTTAATATCATAGTCTATAATAAAATCAGCTCTATCCATCACATCACTCGCTGATTTTTTAATAGAAGTATTCTCAGGATTATGTAGCATTATAAAACCTCCTGGTCTAACAACATTACGTAGACTATTAGATTCACATATTATTAATCTGTCCCTAGGAATCATTGTCATAAATTGCTCAATACCATCATAAATATGAGTCTTCAAGGTTTTAAGCCAGTACACTTTATTAGCACCGGCTGCCAACAAAAGGGAAGTATCTTTATTAACATTTTGATTAGTTTCTTCTGAAATCTCAAAATTTCCTTCTAAACTAGAACATACCCCACATCCTTCGCCACCTCTTGGGCATCTCCCATCTTTTTTTTGAATTGTAGTTACTTTTAACCCGACAATAGGAACATCATGTTTCAAGTGTTCAATCAATGAAATAGCAAGAGTTGTTTTGCCGCTGTTACGACCAGTAGAACCAATTAATAGCATTTGTGGAATATAAATATTATTTGCTTGCATACTTAATCCCTCTTTCTCTCATAATATTAAAAACAACCAAGCTAACAACTCTAATCCTCACTGAGAAATATTTGAGCATAATCATTAATAATTGTATTTATCGAATCCTGGGCTTGCCAATTTAATAAATTTTTGGCTTTCTCAGAACTTATTTCGGAAAAATTTTCTAAATCATTATTTGTACACGTAATTTGAGATTTAGAATTACATAATGCAACAACTTTCTCAGCAACTTCCTTTACTTCAATACTCTCTTTATTAGATAAATTAAAGATTCCATTAATATGTTCAGTGCAGATAACAATTTCAATAGCCTTTAACAAGTCTTTGACAGATAAAAGCTGTATCTTTCTGTTTTTTGGAACAAAAACTTGTATTGATTCATTCTTCACTGCTCTAGAAAAGAAAAAAGGAACAATAGCTTTATTTGCTTGTTTTATCCCTGTTATATTTACAGGTCTAAGAATAACCAATTTATTATTTTCTATATATTCTTTACATGCTAACTCTGCTTCATATTTTGAGCGTTCATAAAATGAGTGTGGTTTTAGTGGAGAACTTTCATTAATTTGACTAGCTATCTTATCATACATATTTGCAGTAGAAAAAAATATAAATTTTTCAAAATTACAACTATTAGCAACATTTATTGTTCCATTTACATTTACATCTCTAAATTGATCATAAGCAAAATTACTATTAATATTAGTTTGATTTAAAGCTGCTAAATGAATTATTACATCAAAATCTATATTTAATTGAAATGGTTTACTTATATCAATAGCAAAATAGTCTTTTATTCCACTAATCTCACTATGTACCTCTTTTTGAAAATCTAATGCAAATATGTCATAAAGATTTTTGTCAAAACCATCAATAAAGCTTCGTCCAATAAAACCATTTGAGCCAGTTACTAATATTCTTTTTTTCATAATAATATTCACACCTTATTTAGTTAATATCTCTATACACAATAAACCCTTCTGCATAATCTGAGTTAATTTCTGCACCCCTGTATTGAGCAACTTTTTTTATTGTATCAACAGTCCTTGTTTGTACATTAGTCTCTGTTGTATACATTGAAAGTGCTTCTAATTTTTGATCGATATATTCATCTGTAGTAACATAGTAATTTGGACTGAAATTCCTAGTAGAACCAAATATTTCATAAAACAATACTTTCTTTAGAAAAGGTGTTTTCGATGGACGACACCAAATTAGTGAGGCATCATGAACAACCTTATGATCAGAATTAATATCATCACTGTAATGAGTATAAATGACCTCAGGCTTTATTTTAAAAATTACTTCCTCTAAAGTGGTTACGATTTCCAATTGAGGTATTGTATCAAGCATTATAATAGGAAAATCATAAAAGAATATTTCCTTTACTCCTAACAAATTGCCTACTTTCCTAGCATGATTCCTTCTTGTTTCCACAAGCTCTTTATCTGGATAACGGACAGAAGTTCCTCCACAAATAAAACATACATAGACATCGTCACCATCGTTGATATGCTTTAATATAGCGCCTCCACAACCAATAACTTCATCATCAAGATGTGTTGCAATTACTAAAACGTTCATTCTCTTATCTCACCCTTCCTTAATTATATCAGAATAATTAAAAAACTTCATTATCTCCAAGAACAATATTTGTTTTATCTCCGAATTCTACAGGTTCGCTTTTTAGTGGTTCAATAGCAATTAAATTATTGACTTCAGTACTTACTTCAAAACCAGCTTTTAAAAAGTAATCATTGTAAATACTTGATCCCCATACGTTTACCAAACTAAAGGATTTTTGAAAACTTTCAGTTAAGTTGATTAATGAATTAAAAATCTCTTTATTTGCAGCTTCTACGTCAATAATGTGTAATCTGTTCAATGCATCATAAAACTTATATACTATATAACCCAATACGGTGTCATTTTCCATATAAATGAATGTTTTATAGTCAACTAATGGACGATCTAAATATCTCCACTTAAAATAGTCCTTCTCTTTTAAGACTGAAAACGTTCTTTGATTTGATATTTCAATTGAAAATTTTTCTAACTGTTCTTTATATTTTTCGTAATTTTCATTGTTTAATACTTTTATTTTATCAGAAGATAGTATTTCTGAGAATTCTACATTTCTTTTTTCTAAAAAAGGAATTTGATTTAAAAAAGTCCAACCAACTCGTTTATGCCCACTAACAGCACTTTCATTTGGTATTCCGATAATCATTTTTATGCCTTGTTCACCAGCTTTTTCAATAGAATAATGGCCTAATTTGGTAAACAATTTTAAACCTCTATAATCTTGTGTAACAAAAACATTATTACATAAAGCTCCGTCTATAATGTTTCCGTTATAAACCATTTTCTGATTTAATAAGCAGTAACCCGCAGCCATCCTATCCCCGTCAAAAATAGCATACATGTTATTTCTATCAGTAAACAACCAAGAAAACACTTCAGAATCCCATTTTCTAGAAAACGCTTCTTCCCATGCATTCCTAAATAAATCTTTTTCAAAATTATTAGTTATTAACTTATATTCCATCTTTATCCCTCCTTCTTTTATTGTCATTGTCAGCATCCACACGAATATAAGAATGCTGACAATGGGTAATCTACTTTTTGTGGGCTAATCATTAAATGATTCGACCACAAAAAGTAT
>JAGMES010000025.1 GCA_023128035.1 Halanaerobiales bacterium
GCTCTCCCATCATCGGAGGCATCATGGGAGGCATCATGGGCATTTGCTCTCCCATCATGTATGGATACATACAGCAGCAATACATAGGATATCCCATGTGATGCATTGGACTCATCATTTGATGCATTGGATAGCCCATATGCATTGGATTCATCATATTTTGACCATATTCAGGCATTTCATAGTTCTTTTTATTATAATCTTTGTAATGCATACACATTGGATAACAATAACATTTGTACATATAGTCATCTTTAGGTTTGTGATTTTTCATATGATACATTTACATCATCCTTTCAAATATGAGTTTGGTACATTATATGCAAAAAGAAATGAAAAGTTTAGATTTTTTATAAAAAAGTCTACGGGAAAAATGACAGAATTCATGATTGAATTGAAGAGAAGCGATTTAGCTTTTTTTTATTTTTAATAAAAAAATATTTGAAATAAAAAAGGAATTTTTGGACTATATGACGAATTTATGTTAGATAAAACAAGATACTTAACTTAAGAGAGTTGAGTAAAATATTTAGGAGGTCGAGTTAGAAAATGAGTGGAAAAGAAACAAGATCATTTCAAGCAGAAACAAAACAACTATTAGATTTAATGGTACATTCTATTTATACGAATAAGGAGATATTTTTACGTGAATTGATCTCTAATGCTTCAGATGCTATCGATAAAATTAAATTTCAATCTCTAACTAATTTAGAGTTATTAGATGGAAATTCTGATTTTAAAGTTTTTTTAGAAGTTAACGAAGGAGAAAATACTTTATCAATCTCTGATAACGGTATTGGTATGACTCATGACGAAGTTATTGAAAATATTGGAACTATTGCCAAATCAGGTACTAAGATTTTCTTAGAAAAACTTAAAGAACAAGAAGAGAACAAGGATAATCTAGATTTAATAGGACAATTTGGTGTTGGTTTTTATTCTGCATTTATGGTATCAGAAAAGGTAGTTTTGGAAACTAAGGCACCAGGTCAAGAAAAAGGAGTTAGATGGGAATCCACTGGAGATGGAACATATACAATTGAAGAGTTCGAAAAGCAAGATAGAGGTACAACTATTACTTTAACGATCGGAGAAGAATTTAGAAATACAGATAAGCCTGAAGAAAATTATACTAATCGCTATACTATCCAAAATTTGATCAGAAGATATTCTGATTATATTCGTTATCCGATTATGATGAATTTTTATAATGAAGAAAAACCTAGAGATGAAGAAGGGAATATTATTGAGGATGCAGCGCCTGAGGTTACTGTTGATACTAGAACAATGAACTCGATGAAACCACTCTGGACTAGAGATCCAAAAGAGATTACATCCGAAGAATATTTTAAATTCTTTAAGGATGTTTTCCGTGATTGGAATGAGCCAATTGATATAATTCACAACAAAGCAGAAGGTGTAGTTGAATATACAACATTGCTCTTTATCCCTTCACATGCACCTTATGACTTTTATTCAAGAGATTACGATAAAGGTATTCGCCTTTATTCACGGAATGTTTTCGTGATGGATAACTGTCAGGAACTTTTACCAGAGTATTTGAGATTTGTCAGTGGTCTTGTTGATTCTTCTGATTTTTCACTGAACATCTCTCGTGAAATTCTTCAACATGGCAAGCAGTTGAAGATTATTGGTAAGAATTTAGAGAAAGCTATACTTAGAACTATTAAGAAATTGTTAATGAATGACAGAAAGAAATATGAAGAGTTCTGGAATGAATTTGGTAAAGCCATCAAAGGTGGCATTTACATGGATTATAAAACTAAAGAGAAGCTGCAAGAGTTACTACTCTTCCCATCCTCTCATTCCGTTGACGGTATGACTTCATTAGCAGAGTATGTAGAACGTATGCCTGAAAACCAAACAGATATTTATTATGTATCTGGTAAAGATAGAGAGTTTGTTGAAAGATTACCACAGATGGAATTGTTACAGGATAAAGGATTTGAAGTTCTTTACTTATTTGATAAGATTGATGAGTTTGTTATTGATACTTTGAAAGATTACAATAAGAAGAACTTTAAATCTGTAAGCCGTGGTGATTTAAATCTAGATGGTGAAGAGAACAAGGATGAAGAAAAGGAAAAGAACGAAGAGAAAGCTAATGAACATGAAGATTTGATCAAAGTGATTAAAGAGTATCTAGGTGAAAAGGTTGCAGATGTTAAGATCAGTAATCGCTTAAAGACTAGTGCTGTTTGCTTAGTTAGTAGTGATTCCGGTATCAGTTTATCCATGGAGCAAATTCTAGCTGGTGCTAATCAGATGATGCAAAGAGCTAAAAAGGTTTTAGAGATCAATCCTAACCACTCTATCTTTAAAACTTTGAAGAAGTTGCATGAGGGTGAAAAATCTGATAAATTGAAGGATTATAGTGAGTTGCTTTATGATCAAGCAGTTTTGATGGAAGGTTTAGCAATAGATGATCCAGTGACATTTGCAAATCGGATTGCGAAGCTGATGGTTGCTGCTGAGTAATAGAATTAGTTTTAAAAGGAGGCATAATAGTGTCTCCTTTTTTTAAAGCAGAAATTTCTTTCTGCAATTTTGTCAAACTTATTTTTGAATTTACCTTCAGAGATACCGAATGAAGTATAATTTTATGTATGAGAATCTGATTTCCAGAGATTTTTTAAATTTATTAAATAATATTGAAGGAAAAAAACAATTATAGAAATAATTTACTATAAAGACATAACACAAAGAAGAAAGGAAATTTAATATGGATAGGAAAATTGTGATTTTTTTGGAATACTTATTTTGATTTTTACCTTATTTTTAGCAGCGGGTTGCACTGGACCGACACGAAATGAAATTCGTTGAACTTGGTGATGCAGAGTCTGTGGAAATGACTATTAAAATGAGTGCTGGGGAATTAAAACTTGCTGGTGGTTCAAGTAAATTATTAGAAGCGAAGTTTACATATAATAATTTTGATTGGGAGCCTGAAACTGAATATAATATCAAAGATAAGATTGGTGAATTAATTGTTCAGCATCCTGAATACATGGCCTTCAATAGGATTTAATCGAAATGATTGGGATTTACATGTAAACAATAATGTACCTATTGATGTTAATATTTAAGCTGGAATTGGAGAAAATATCTTAAAAGTACTAGAGTAATAAAATAATATATTTTCTAGGTTTTTCCTGTTTTGTTTATTCAGGGTATTAAAAAATTTTATAGAACAAGCAGGAAAATAGACAAATATACAGAAAATATAATAACGAGAGTAAAATAACATTACAATAAAGTATTATACTAAATAACTAAAAAACGGTAAATAAATTGTTGATCGAGATGTAAAATAATGTTATACAAAGGAGGGGCTTAGATTGGTTGGAAACCAAAAAAGATTTGAGAGTATAGGAGTTTGGTAGATATCTTTAAAGAGAAAGAAAACGTACTTAAGAGTAAAGGAATCACTTTTATACACAACAAATACGAAGAAGAATATTTTTCTTACTTGAAATTCTATCATGAATCCCTTATGGTTCTTTATCATTTACAAAAGTACGGCATTCTCCAAAGGATGAACTTGTTGTTCAATTTGATGATAATAAAACTTTTTTATATGTATTTTGGGTCTGTCTTTTAGGAGGTATTATTCCAATGCCTATAACTGTCGGGAAAAACAATGAACGTAAATTGAAACTATTTAAAATTTAGAAAATATTAAATAACCCATATTTGATTTCATCATCCAATATAATTTTTGAAAAAATGTCTACATCAATAAGTGATTCAGAACAAAAGAAAATTTTGGAAGAAATGAAAAAGCGATTGCTTCTAACTGAGAATTTTTGCGATATGAAGAGAAAATGTGAGGTTTATCAGTCTAAACCAGAAGATATTGAATTTGTACAATTTTCTTTAGGTTCAACTGGAAATCCTAAAGGGACTGTTTTAAACCATAAAAATTTATTGGCAAATATTGAAGTTATGATTGAAAGGGCAAAGATAACTCCTAACCATAAGATGATGAGTTGGATGCCTTTAACGCTTTTGACAATACCTTTTATAAAAAGGATGTGGAGAATATGAAAGAAAGGTTATCCTTGGATAAGTTTACATTCAAGGAAATAGAAGAAAGTGATCTGCTTTCAATTGAAGAGATCTCTAACAAAGATGTTGCGATTATCGGAGTTGGAGCGATTCTTCCCGATTCTAAAAAACTAGAGGAATTTTGGAAAATACTAAAAGAGGGAAAAAATTGTTTATCTGAATTTCCGGAAAATAGAAAAAAGAATGTAGCAGACTATTTATGCCGTTCTTTAGGGAAGAATGAAGATGAGATTGGTTACATAAAGGGAGCATATCTTAATGAGGTCGACAAGTTTGATTACAAGTTTTTTCGTTTCACTCCAAAAGAAGCCAGCTTAATGAACCCTAATCAAAGAATCTTTTTAGAGACAGTTTGGAGTGCAATTGAGGATGCTGGTTATGGAGGGAAAAAATTATCTACCAGTTCTACTGGGGTTTATGTTGGTTATATCAGTGATTTGGAAGGTTATAAATATAAAGAGATGATTAAGGAATATGAACCACCTGCAACTTTATCAATTGGAACAACTGGAAATTTATCATCTATTATTCCGGCGAGAATTTCTTATCTTCTAGATTTGAAAGGTCCTAGTTTGTTAGTAGATACTGCGTGTTCCTCTTCGCTAGTAGCCTTACACTTGGCTTGCCAGGCTGTAAAAAATGGTGATTGTGATCAGGCGATTGTAGGTGGAATTCGATTAAATTTATTTCCACTGGAAGATAACGTTACCATTGGGATTGAAGCAGCAGATGGTCTTGCTAAGACATTTGATAATCGTGCTGATGGAACTGGGATGGGAGAAGGTTCAATTGCATTACTTATAAAGCCTTTACGTAGTGCTTTACGAGATCGCGAAAATATTTACGCAGTAATTAAGGGAAGTGCTGTCAATCAGGATGGTAACTCTGTAGGAATTAGTGCTCCAAATCCAGCAGCACAAACACAGGTCATTTCAAAAGCCTGGAAGAATAGTGAGGTTGAGCCAGAAACCATTTCCTATATAGAAGCTCATGGAACTGGAACTAAATTAGGAGACCCGATAGAGATCGAAGGTATAAAAAAAGCATTTAGTGGATATACAGATAAAAAACAATTTTGTGCAATTGGCTCCGTTAAAACAAATATTGGTCACTTATATGAGGCAGCGGGTCTAGCTAGTGTATTGAAAGTTATTCTTGCTATGAAGCACAAAGAGATTCCCCCAACATTGCACTTTCAGAAACCAAATTCTAGAATTAATTTTGAGGATTCTCCGGTTTATGTAAATGATCATGGAACACGTTGGGTTTCTGAATCCCCATTACGAAGTGGAATCAGTGCTTTTGGTTTTAGTGGTACAAATTGTCATGTTATTATTGAAGAAGCTCCTAAAATACAGAAAAAAAATCGGGCACATCCTATACAAGTATTTACCTTATCAGCGATGAATCAAAACGTTTTATCTGAAATGATTTCTAATTACATAGTACATTTGAAAGTGGAACCAGAATTGGATTTAGAAGATATTTGCTACACTGTGAATACCGGAAGAGGGCATTACCATAGTAGACTAGCGATAATCGTTGAGGATAAATCTGATTTATTAGAAAAACTATCAATACTAAAGAACGAAATTAGAGAGGATTTGGTCCGTTCGATTTATTTTAAAGAGTCCAAGAATTTTCTGTCAGAATCTGATAATGAAGCGGTCAGAGAGTTAACTTTAAAAGCGAGTCTACTTTTAGAAGAGTTTGTTGGGAGTAGAAAAAATGATGATTTACTTCTAACTGACATATGTAAATTATATGTAGAAGGTGCAGAGGTTGACTGGGAGATACTTTATGTTCAGGAGGATGTTTATAAGGTAAGTCTACCTACCTACCCCTTTGAAAGAATTAGATGTTGGCCCAACATTCCAGAATACAGACCTAAAGATAAAAAGATGTACTATCATCTGGAGTGGCAAAAATGTAAGAAAGGTGAAGAAAGAGTAATTCATCCAATCGGCACAGTACTGATTTTATCAGATGAAAAAATGGTAGGGGATGATTTAGCAAATCGCGTTCAAAGCGAGGGTATGAAAGCAATAATTGGTTATTCAGGAGACGAATATAAAAAAATAGATTTTAACAAATATACAGTGCGAAAAGATGAAGAAGGTTTTAAAATTCTTTTTGAAAATTTAAAAACTGAAAATATTACAGACATTGTGTATTTGAGTTCGAGGAGTAGTAATGATATACAGACGATTGACCAACTAGTGAAGAGTCAAGAGGTCGGTGTCCTTGGAATATTAAATTGTGCTAAAGCAATTATGTCCGGTGAAAATAGGAAGGAAGTAAGATTACTTATAATAGGAGAAAATGTATATCAGGTAACAGGGGAAGAAACTGTTCTAAATCCGCAGCATGCCCCGATGTTTGGCCTTGGAAAAGTAATTAGTGAAGAATATCCATTAATTAAGTGTAAGGCTATTGATGTGGATCTAATTAACTACAATGAGATTATCATAGATGAGTTAAAATTCGAATTTGATACATATTTGAATTCATATCGTCAATCAGAGCGATTTGTTCAGGTGTTTAAAGAAATGGATGTAGAAGCATATTCGCCAGCAAATATTTTTATCCAGAAAGATGGGGTCTATATCATAACAGGTGGAACAGGTGGAATTGGCAGGGAAATTGCAAAATATTTGGCAGCAAAGAATAAAATCAAACTAATTCTTGTGAATCGTTCGAAAATGGTAGAAAGAGAATTATGGGATCAAATCATTGCTGAAGATAAAGATCAAAAATTGATTCAAAAGTTTACAGAACTGAAAAAGCTGGAATCTACAGGTTCTGAGGTAATATATTATAGTGCTGATATTTCTAACTATGATGAAGTTAAGAAATTGGTCGATAATGTAAATGAAAAATATGGCAAAATAAACGGTATTATACATAGTGCTGGTTTACCCGGGAAAAGTTTACTGGTTCAAAAGGATCAGAATTCCTTTGAAAAAGTTTTAGCCCCTAAAATATATGGTGCTTGGGCTTTAGATCGGGCAACACGCAATCAAAATTTGGATTTCTTTGTTTTATTTTCTTCTGGATTATCTTTCTTTCCTCTTCCGGGGCAAGGAGACTATACAGCGGCTAACGCTTATTTGGATGCGTTTCCGGATTTTAGAAATAAATACAAGAGTAAGACAATGACAATTAATTGGGTTGCATGGAATGAAATTGGTATGGCTGTTGACCAAGGATTTACTAATGATCTCTTATTTAAATCACTTTCTACTAAAGACGCAGTAAAGGCTTTTGATTATGTATTACATAAAGCAATTCCATCTGTATTGATTGGAGAGCTAAATAAGGAAACGAATATCGTCCAATATATAAATAAACTACCATTTTATTTTGATGATCATCTATTTGAGCATATTCAATCTGATCAGAAAATACCAGAAAACAATGTTGGCGAGGTTATATTAAAAGGAAAAGAATTTGATAGTTATACAGTGATTGAGATGCAGATCGCTCAAATTTGTAAAGAAATTTTAGGATTTGATGAAATAGATATATATGAAAACTTTTTCGACCTAGGTATAGATTCCATATTACTCTCAAAACTTCACTCTCAAGTAGAAGTATACTATCCGGGAAGAATTAGTTTAACCGAGCTTTTTAAATACTCGACAATTTTTAAATTAGCAGAGTTTTTAAGTAGCGAAAATACTCCAGTAGATGAAGAGAAGACAAATTTGGATGAAGAACTTGGAAAACTTTTTCAAGATTTTGAAAATGGAGATTTAACGATTGACGATGCGATTTTAAACTTAGAATTATTGTAGCAGGGGGTGATAGAGTGAAAAATGTTTATAGATACATAATGGAAAATGTTTCTACGGGAAAAATAAACAAACAAAGCGCTCTTGAGTTGTTAAAAATTCTAAAAGAAAAAAAATTTGCTGAAAAGAAAGATATAGCCATTATAGGGATGGCTGTAAAAACTTCGTTAGTTTCCAATCGGGAGGAATTTTGGGATATTCTTCAAAAAGGAGTAGACTGTGTAAGAAGTTTTCCAAAATCAAGGAAAAAAGACATGGATGAATACTTGTGCTTTAAGCAAGTGGATGAAAAAGATATTCAATATACAGAAGCAGCATATCTTGAAGAGATTGATAAATTTGACTATAAATTCTTTCGATTGACTCCAAGAGAAGCAAGTCTAATGAGTCCTAACCAGAGAATCCTTTTAGAAACTGTATATGAAGCAGTTGAGGATGCAGGATATGGTGGAAATAAACTTATAGGGAGTAAGACGGGAGTATTTTTAGGGCATTCAGATTCTTTGCGAAAAACGTATATTGACTTGTTAGAAGAAGTTGATCCTACTTCATTATCTATTTCCATTGCCGGTAACTTAGCTGCGATCATCTCAGGTCGAATCTCATATTTTATGGATTTAACAGGGCCTAATATTTTATTAGATACAGCTTGTTCATCATCTTTGATTTCAGTTGATTTAGCATGTAAATCAATTCAAAACAACGAGTGTGAGATGGCTATAGCAGGAGGAATTAGACTTAATTTGCTTTCATTAACAAATGAGACAAAATTAGGAATAGAATCTTCTGATGGGCGAACCAAAACCTTTGATAACGGGTCTGATGGTACAGGTATTGGTGAGGGTGTCGGTGTAGTGATTTTGAAATCTTTAGATTCCGCCTTGAAAAATGGAGATCATATATACGCTGTTATTAAAGGAGCTGCAATTAATCAGGATGGCGACTCTGTTGGAATAACAGCTCCAAATATTGAATCTCAGAAAAATGTAATATTGAAAGCATGGGAGAATGCGGATGTAGAACCTGAATCTATATCCTATATTGAAGCTCATGGAACCGGGACCAATTTGGGTGATCCTATTGAAATTGAAGGGATTACATCTGCATTTCTTAAATATACAAATAAAAAACAATTTTGTGCTATTGGGTCTGTTAAGACAAATATCGGTCATTTGTATGAGGGAGCAGGAATTTTTGCGTTGATCAAAGCGACGTTAGCGTTACACAAGAAAAAATTACCTCCTTCCCTACATTTCAAGTTTCCTAACAGTAAAATAAACTTTGCCAATTCACCTGTCTATGTGAATGATTGTTTGCAAGACTGGCATAGAGACCAATTTCCTAGGCGCTGTGGAATTAGTGCCTTTGGTTTAAGTGGAACTAATTGTCATATGATTTTGGAAGAAGCACCAGAGAGATCCATTGAAAATGAAATAGATAGTCCGCAAGTTTTAACTATATCAGCTAAATCGTTCTTTTCATTGAAAGAACTTTTAAAAAAGTACGTTACTTTTTTAAAAAATGCAGATAAGGCTGTTTTTAAGGATATCTGTTTCACTGCTAATACAGGAAGAGGCCATTATAACCATAGAGTAGCCATTATTGCAGATCACTTTGACGATTTGGTCGACAAGATTAAATTTGCAAGCACTCATGATCTGGAAAATGAATATTTAAATGGAGTTTATTATGGAGTTCATAAAATCGTTTCTTCAGATCGTGGTGATAGTGGTGAGACGTATCTCACTGAAAGAATGAGAAGAACGCTAACGGGTCAGGGGAAAGAAAAAATAGAACATTACTTAAACTCTGGTAAGTCAGACAAAAAAATACTTCAAGAATTATCAAAATTATATATTCAAGGAGCAGGCATTCTCTGGGATGATCTTTTTGTAGATGAAAAAAGAAATCGGCTAAGTATTCCTGTATATCCTCTCGAACGGCTGCGCTGTTGGTTTACAATCGATTATTCACAAAAATTACTTCATGAAAGCACTCAGGTGTACATACATCCTTTACTGGAGAAAAACGTTGTAGAATCAATGGATCAGGATATTTATGAAACTGAATTTGCACCAGAAAAGCATTTTGTTTTAAGTGATCATATCATCATGGATCATTATGTTATTCCAGGAACTACCTATTTGGAAATGGCTAAACAAGTCGCCTCTCAATATTTTGCTGAAGAAAGTGTTGAGTTGAGAGAGATTTCATTTTTGACTCCAATTATTCTGAAACCGAGTGAAAAAAAGAAAGTTCAAACAATTGTTAGAAATAAAAAGGATCATCTTGAGTTTGTTATTGCGAGCAAAAATAGTCAATCTTCACCTAAAGAAAAGCAATGGGTTATTCACTCTTTAGGTAAAATTTATAAAACTGAAGCTAAAATGAATTTGGTGTACAATTTAGATGAACTAATGGCTGAATGTACGCAGATCAAAAAGATTGATCAAAATGAGCTAACGAAAGGATTTATTAAATTTGGTCCACGTTGGTTAAATTATCATGAGTTGAGAATCAGCGAAGAATTTACATTTGGTACCATTCAGTTACCTGTTGATTTTAGTGCAGATTTAGATGTATATTATTTACATCCTGCCTTGGTTGATATGGGAGTAAATATTGTAAGTTTAACCCTAGGTGAACAATATTTGCCTTTATCCTATAAGAGTATAAAAATTTATGGACCTACTCCGAGAGAGTTCTATAGTTACGTTAAACGGGTAGACCCAAATAAAGGTAATACCGAGACGATTACCTTTGATATTAAATTTTTAGATAAAACAGGCAAGGTATTTGTGGAAATAGAAAGCTATATTATTAAAAAAGCCCATACTTTCAACAAATATATCCGGACCGCTAATCCTTATTCGAAAGTTAATTGGGTTATAAATGAGATGGAGGAAAGTGAAGAAAAGTTTTCGAATGGTGTCACTTTGGTTTTAACTGAATCGGGAGCCAAGGCTAATGACATAAGCAGAATTTTACAAGAGGAACGAAAAGACATAATTAATGTCAAATTAGGAGAACGACCATTTACTCAATTAGATGAGAATAATTATGCCATCTCAGGTTCTGAGGAAGACTATCAAAAGTTATTTGCAACATTGTCCAATATAAAAATTAGTCAAATAGTTCATTTATTAAGTCTGGGAGTTAAACCAGTTAATTCTTCACTCGATGATCTGGAAAACGAGTTGTTGAGAGGAGTATATAGCTTATTCAGGATGACAAAAACTATTGTCAATAATTATTCTGATATACTAGATATTGTAATTATTACTGAATCTTCTGCAGAGGTGACAGGAAAAGAGAATTTGATTAAACCTTCTAACGGTAGTTTGTATGCTCTAAGTAAAGTCATTTCAAATGAGAATCGTAATCTAAACTGTAAGGTTTTAGATATTGATGAATATGTCAATCAAAAAAAACTCATGTTCGAGATGAACTTAGGAGATTCCCACTCATATGTAGCTTATCGTGATGGAATTAGATATGTTCAAGAACTGGCTCAATTTGATATAGATGCCGTCCCAACCAAGGAAGTAGAGATTAAGGACACAGGTGTATATATAATTACGGGTGGTACAGGTGGTTTGGGACTGGAAATCAGTAAGTATTTAGCGAAGAAGAATAGAGTAAATCTTGCATTAATCAATCGTTCTAAGTTACCAGCACCTGATCAGTGGGACGATCTTATTGAAAAAAATGAAGACAATCGTTTAATTAACCGACTTAAAAAGATTCGTGAAATAGAAAAAGCGGGAGCCAGAGTAAAATGTTTCAGTGCAAATATCACCAACTTGGAAGAAGTTAAACCTATAATTGATCATTTAAGAGAGAAATATGGGCAAATTAATGGTATTATTCACAGTGCTGGAGTTGCTGGTGATGGATTTATTCTCAAAAAAGACGAGAATGTTTTTAAAAGCGTCTTGTATCCAAAAATCTATGGAGCTTGGATTCTTGATCATTTAACTGATGCTGATGATCTTGACTTCTTTATTATGTGTTCTTCTGTTGCTGCGATACTTGGAATTCCTGGGCAAGGAGATTATTCGGCAGCGAACGCTTTTCTGGACTCTTTTGCTGTATTTAGATCGAAGAAAGGTAAAAAAACCTTATCCATTAATTGGTCAGCATGGAACGAGACAGGTATGGCTGTGGAACATGGTGCAGATATTGATACAGTTTTCAAAACAATCAAGAACGCTCAAGCCATTGATGCTTTTGATGAGATTCTACAGAAAAATCTGCATAATATTATAGTTGGTGAGTGGCATTTTCAGTCTGAGTTTTTTGATCAACTAAATTTAAGTTTATCACCGGAGATTAGAAAAAGTATAGAATCAGTTAAAAAACAAGCTAATTACAATAATTTCGATGGTGAAAGGGCTAAAGTGAGTTTGATCGGTAAAGCAGATAATGATTATACAGAATTGGAAAAGAAAATTGGGCAAATTTGGGGAGAGACATTGGGTTATACCGAGTTAAATATCTATGACAACTTTTATGATCTAGGTGGTGACTCGATCCTGGCTTTTAAATTGATTAATAATATAAATAAAGAGCTAGGTTTGAATGTAAGTGTGGCGGAGGTTTTTAACTATTTATCTGTCAGTGATTTCTCTGACTACTTAAAGGCAAGGGAGAAGACAGATACAGATTCCTCTGATCATCAACTGCAATTAAAAAAGGCTGAGCACCAAAAGTATTACCTTGTTTCTATCGAGCAAAAACGACTGTTTATCATTTCTCAAATTGCCCCAGATAATATCAGTTATAATTTACCAGGTGTTCTTGTGATTACTGGTCAATTGGATCTTAAACATTTTGAACAATCTTACCGTCGGCTTGTGGCTCGTCATGATAGTTTACGTACATCATTTGAACTGCATAATGGGGAACCAGTCCAAATCATTCACGAAGATGTGGAAATTGATTATGAATATTTGGATGCATGTGAAAGAGACGTAGAACGATTAATTCAAGAGACTATAAAACCTTTTGATATTTCTAGAGCTCCGTTGATGAGAGCAAAATTAATTAAAATTAAGGATGATCAACACCTATTTATCTTTGATATCCATCATATTGTAGCTGATGGTTCTTCAATGGCGATTTTGATTAAAGAGTTTTTCGCACTATATCAAAATGTTAACTTGCCAGATTTGAAGATACAATATAAGGATTATTCAGTCTGGCAAAAAAATCTAATAGAGACAGATTGGATTCGAAAGCAGGAAGACTATTGGTTGGAAAGATTTTCTGATGAAATTCCAGTTTTAAATTTACCAACTGATTACGCAAGGCCATTGGTTCAGAGCTATGAGGGAGATGTCTTGGATTTTATAATCAGTAACGAGTTAACCTCAAAGATCAAAAAGATTGCTCAAAGTAGAGGAGCAACAGTATTTGCAACACTATTAGCAATCTACAAGGTATGGTTATTCAAATACTCAGATCAAGAGGACATTGTTGTTGGAACTCCAGTAGCAGGACGTTTGGATTCAGATTTGGAAAATATTATTGGAATGTTTGTTAATACGCTTCCGATTAGAACTAAAATCAATGGAGAGACAAACTTCTATCTCCTATTAGATGAGGTAAAAGAAGGATGTAAGAATGCTCTTGAAAACCAGATTTACCGTTTCGAAAATTTAATAGAAAAATTAGGGGTTACGAGGAACCGAAGTAGGAACCCACTTTTTGATGTTATGTTCGTTTTTCAAAATATGAAACTTGGGGTCGAGATCACTCAGGTCGGAGTTCCAAAAATAGATTTACAGGTTAATGATTTAAGAATAACAACTCATCAATTTAAGCATAGTGTTTCCCAGTTCGATCTAACTCTGGAAGCTGTAGAACGAGATGGAGAGATCAAATGTTATTTTGAATATTGTATAAAACTGTTTAAAAAAGAAACTGTAGAACGAATGGCGAGTCATTTTCTTAATATAGCAGATCAATTGATGGAACAACCTGATAGAAAATTAACTGATATAGAATTTTTAGGTGAGTTAGAAAAAAATCATTTGTTATACGAGTTGAATAATACTCGAGGAGAATATGAGAAGAGTTTGACTTTACAGCAACTTTTTGAGAAACAAGTTGAAAAAACTCCTGATAATATGGCTATTTATGCTAACGGTCATCAGATTACTTATCGTGAACTAAATAGAAAAGCTAACCACTTGGCCAGGTTGTTGAGAAACAAGGGAGTTAAGGCAGATGATATAATAGCTATCATGGTTGGCCGTTCAATTGAAATGTTTATCGGTTTACTTGGAACCTTAAAAGCTGGTGGTTCATATTTACCAATTGATGTAAGTTATTCTAAAGAAAGAAAAGAGTATTTACTACAAGATAGCCAAGTCCAGATTCTATTACTTCAAAACGAGCTTAAGGAGATACAATTTTGTGGACAAGTCATTGATCTATTTGCAGAGCAAACTTATACTGGAAATCCATCAAACTTGGAAAATTGTATTCAGCCAAACCACCTGGCATATATTATTTATACATCCGGTTCAACAGGTCAACCAAAAGGTGTAATGGTTGAACATAGAAATGTAGTAGCGTATCTCAACTCTTTCTACCAGAAATTTAATGTGACTGAAAATGACATATTCATTCAACTGGCATCATTTACCTTTGATGCGTTTGTAGAAGAGGTGTATTCTGTTCTTTTGAGAGGTGGACAGATTGTTTCACCTGATAAATATACAATTCGAGATATAGAACTTTTGGTGGAGTTCATTAATATCAATAAGGTTACTATGATCAGTTGTTCGCCATTGCTATTAAATGAATTGAATAAATATAGTGATCGTTTACAACATGTTCATACCTTTATTAGTGGGGGAGACGTATTTAAAAAAGAGCATGTAAGTAATCTGATTACAATGGCAAAAGTGTATAATACTTATGGGCCAACAGAAGCTACTGTTTGTGCTACGTATCAACTTTGTTCTGCCAATTGGACCAGTTCTAACTTGCCCATTGGTAAACCAATTACCAATTACAGAGTCTATATTTTCGATAAAAACAGTAGGTTGGTTCCTTTTGGTAAACCAGGGGAACTCTGTATCGCAGGTGATGGGGTAACAAGAGGTTATTTACATCGCCCAGAATTAACAAAAGAAAAGTTTATTGAAAACCCATATGTTAAAGGAGAAAGGCTTTATAAAACTGGAGACCTTGTAAAATGGTCGAATGGATATATTGAATTTTTAGGTCGCATTGACCGTCAGGTGAAAATCAGGGGCTTTAGAATCGAATTGGAAGAGATTGAAAATCAATTACTTAGACATGTTGCAATCCAAGATGTGATTGTAGTTGACAGAGAAGGTGACTCAGACCACAAATATCTCTGTGCCTACTATATCTCTGAAAAGGAATTACCTGTGATGAGTCTTAGAGAACATCTATTAAAAAACTTATCTGACTATATGGTTCCTGCTTATTTTGTTCATCTAGTTACAATACCCCTAACGCCGAATGGAAAATTAGACCGTAAAGCATTACCAGAACCTGTGATTCGCACCGACATTAACTATGTTCAACCAGAAGATGATATTCAAGAAAAAATGGCTGCAATTTGGAGCGAATTATTGGGTGTAGATAAAGTTGGAATTTATGATGATTTCTTTGCTTTGGGAGGAGATTCAATAAAGGCAATTCAGATATCATCTAGATTGAAAGAACATAATCTAAAGCTAGATATTCAAAACTTATTTGAATATCCGACTATTGCAAAAGTAAGTCCATTCGTTAAAGTTGGTAAGGTTGAATCGGAACAAGGCATAGTTGAAGGTGGAGTGAATCTGACCCCTATTCAGAAGTGGTACTTTGAAGAGGGTTCTGATAAACTTAACCATTATAACCAATATGTAATGCTGAAGATGGAAAATTTAGATATTGAATTGCTAACTAAGGTAGTCTCTAAGTTGGTAGAGCATCATGACGCTTTAAGAATGATTTTCACCTTTGACGGAGAATCTGTCAAGCAGTATAATCGGGGTCTTTTAGATGGACTTTTCGATTTACGATTATACGATTTACTTGGTAAAGAAGATCATAAACAAATAATCTCTCAAGAGTGTGACTTAATCCAGACGAGTTTGGATTTGAGTAAAGGTGAATTGGTAAAGCTAGCCTTGTTCAAAACTGATGAAAAAGACTTCCTGTTCATAGTCATTCATCACTTAGTGGTCGATGGGATTTCATGGAGAATTATTATGGAAGATTTGGAAGTAGGTTATAGGCAAGCCGCTAATGGGCAAGAGATAGTCTTTTCATCTAAAACTACTTCATTTAAAGAATGGTCCAGTAAACTGTATAACTGTGGTCAGTCAATTGATTTTAGTAAAGAGTACGTGTATTGGAATGCCATTAAATCAACACAAGTTACTCAACTTCCAACAGATTTTATGATTAATGAAAATAAAATCAGAGATAGTGTAATCCAAACTCTACAACTTACAAAAGATGAAACAGATAAACTCTTGAAAGATATTCATTCTTCCTATAATACAGAGATTAATGATATACTTTTATCAGCTTTGAGTTTATCCATTAAGGAATGGACTGGTAGTGAAAAGGTGTTGCTTAATTTAGAAGGCCATGGACGAGAAAATATTCTTCCCGAAGTTGATGTCTCAAGGACTGTAGGTTGGTTTACAACTGTTTACCCTGTTGTCTTGGACATCCAAGGCTCCTTCGACCTGAGTTATGTTATTCGGCATATAAAAGAGACTTTAAGACATATACCCAGAAAGGGAATAGGGTATGGAGTTTTAAAATATCTAGGCCATCGGGAACTGAAACGATTGAAGCCTGAAATAAGCTTTAACTATTTGGGTGAGTTTAGTTATAACCAGCTAAGCAGTAACTTTCAGGTAGTTAATGAATTAAGCGGATTATCTGTTCATCCAGAGCAAGAAAGGGAGTATTTATTGGATATTAATGGGGTAGTAAGTGACGGTCAATTAAGTATCTCATTTGAGTATAACCAAAAACAATACAAAGAAGAAACGATTTCAAGATTAGTAGCTAATTTCAAGGAAAACCTTGTTAAAATTATCGAACACTGCATGAATGTTGATACTATTACCTGTACTCCGACAGATTTGGGAGATAACGAACTTTCTCTGGAGGATTTGGATGAAATAACTAGTTTGCTCGAAGGTATAGAATTATAAAATCTTTGAGCAAGCAAACGATTAGGAGGGAATAGGGTAAAATGGGAAAAGGAGCAGAAATAGAAAAGATATATTCTCTATCTCCAATGCAGGAAGGTATGCTATATTATTACTTGGTTGATCAAGATTCTGACTTATATTTTGAACAAACAATCTTGGCATTGGACGAGAGTCTGGATTTGGAAATTCTTCAAGAGAGTTTTAACAAATTGATAGAAAGACATGAAGTTTTTAGAACAATTTTTGTCTTTCAAAATATACCAACTCCCAAACAAGTTGTTTTAAAGCAAAGAAGAGGTCATGTTATATTTGAAGATATATCTTATCTGACAGGTAAAGAGCAAAAAGCTTATCTAGACGATTTTAAAAGAAAGGACAAGTCGAAAACTTTCGACTTGTCCAAAGATGTCTTACTTAGGATAACTTTATTAAAGATAGGTGCTAGTCGTTGTAAGTTGGTTTGGAGTCATCATCATATTATTATGGATGGATGGTGTACAGGTATTGTAATTCAAGAATTATTTCAAATATATGCGAGTTTAAAGCAAGGAAAGTCAAAAAATTTACCTTCAGTACAGCCATTTAGTTCATATATCAATTGGTTAAAACAACAAAGTGAAGAGATGGCTTGCAATTATTGGCAAGAAAGGCTCTCTGATTATGAAAATACGGCTGTTTTCCCTACTGATCCGAAGAAGGGGAACGAGTTTATACGTCAGGAATATGATTTTGTTGTTGAGAGAGGTTTGGTTGAAAAATTAGATGCTATTACGAAAGAACATCAGATTACAATGAACACCATTTTCCAAACAGTCTGGGGGATCATGTTACAAAGGTATAACAATACGGATGATGTGATTTTTGGATCGGTTGTATCTGGAAGAAACATTGACCTTCCGGGGATTGTGACAATGGTAGGTTTGTTCATTAATACTATTCCAGTTCGAATCAAAACAAAAAAAAATGATACTTTTATTACCTTATTAAAAAGAACACAGAATGATTTTGTTCAGTCTAATAAATATAGCTATATCTCTTTAGCAAAGATTCAGGCTGAAAGTGAATTGAAGAATAACTTAATAAACCATATTGTGGCTTTTGAAAATTACCCTTTAGATAGCATGAAAATTCCAGTTCAAATTAATTTGGATGAATGTGAAATTTTTGAGCAAATCAATTATGACTTGGGAGTAACAGTTGTACCTGGAGATGAATTGCTGGTAAGGTTAACCTATAATCAGCGGATTTATGAGACAGATTTAATTAAAAATCTTGGAGTACATTTTAAAAATATCATGAGTCAAGTGGTTGAGGATGTAGATGTCAAGTTATCAAAGATTAAAGTATTGACAGATGCAGAAAGTGATGAGGTGCTCTATCGCTTTAACGAAACTAAAGGCTCTTATCCTGCAGATCAGACCATTCACAAGCTTTTTGAGGAACAGGTTGAGAAAACCTCGGAAAATATAGCAGTTACCTATGAAGAGCGCCAGATTAGTTATCGAGTTTTGAATGAAAGGGCGAATCAGTTGGCCCGGACGCTTAAGACAAATGGAGTAAACCCTAATTCTATAATTGGTATTATGGCAGATCGGTCTATCGAATTGGTCATAGGAATTCTGGCTATCTTAAAAGCAGGAGGTGCCTATTTACCCATAGATGTTGAGTATCCGGCAGACAGGATCGATTACATACTAAAAGACAGTAACACTGAGATTTTGTTAACGAACAAAGATATAGCTAGTAATCTGGCTTTTACTGGAACTGTTTTTGATCTACAAGATGAAAGCCTGTACCAGGGTGATACTTCAAACTTAGAGAAAAGCGCTAGCTATTCTGATTTAGTATACATCATTTACACTTCTGGAACCACTGGTAAGCCTAAGGGGGTAATGGTAGAGCATCGCGGACTTGTAAATTATATTTGGTGGGCTGCCCAGGTGTACACCAAAGGTGAAAGAGCCAATTTTCCGTTATACACTTCTATTTCCTTTGATTTAACCGTGACATCTATCTTTACGCCAATGATTACTGGTAATACCATAGTAGTTTATGAAGCGAAACAGAATCAATTCTTGATCCAACAAGTAATAAGGGACAATAAAGTTGATGTTGTCAAATTAACTCCATCACATTTTAAGTTATTAAGATATGAAAATCTGAAAGATTCCCATGTAAAACGATTTATTCTGGGTGGAGAAAACTTGGAAACAAATCTAGCAAAAGATATTTATGATAATTTTGCAGGCAAAATTGAAATACTTAATGAATATGGTCCAACGGAGACAGTAGTGGGATGTATGATCTATAAGTATGATCCAATGATAAATACTGGTAAATCTGTTCCTCTTGGAGTCCCAGGTGCTAATGTTCAAATTTATTTATTAGATAAAAATCTGCATCCCGTACCAACGGGTGTTTGCGGAGAGTTGTACATTGGTGGTGAAGGGGTAGCTAGAGGATATCTGAATAAACCAGAACTCACTAAAGAAAAATTTGTGGAAAATCCCTTCCACTTCGGAGAAAGACTATATAGAACTGGTGACCTAGCGAAAAGATTACCAGATGGAAATATCGAATTTGTTGGAAGAATAGATAAACAGGTCAAAATCAGGGGTTTTAGAATCGAGTTAAAGGAGATTAACAATAAATTAGTTGAACATCCAGATATTAAAGAGGCGGTTGTGATTAGCAGGAAAGATGAGGATGGTGTGAGTTATATATGTGCTTATATAATTACAGAACATAGCCCTGTTGTCGCAGAATTAAGAACATTTTTAGCTACAGATTTACCTGATTATATGATCCCGGCTTACTTTGTTCAGTTAGAAGAGATGCCTCTAAACCGAAATGGGAAGATTGACGAAAAAGAGTTACCTGAACCTCATGGCGAGATTAATACCGGTATTGAATATGTTGCTCCACGAAATAACATTGAAGAAAAGTTGGTAGGAGTGTGGCAACAGGTTCTCAAAGTTGAGAAGGTAGGTATTAATGATGACTTTTTTGCCTTGGGTGGAGATTCAATTAAAGGAATTCAAATTTCGTCCAGGCTACAAAAGTATAATTTACGGTTTGATTTAAAAAATCTGATGGATTATCCAACGATTGCGGTTTTAAGTTATCATGTCCAAACTGTAAAAAATATCGCAGAGCAGGGTATAGTACAAGGACCTGTAATGTTAACTCCCATTCAGAAACGATTCATAGAAGAAGACGTTTCTCTAATAAATCATTTCAATCAGTCAATGATGCTATTCAACAAGGACGGCTTCGATGAACAACTTGTGAAAAGAACCTTTGAAAAATTAATTGAACACCACGATGCTTTGAGAATGGTTTTGATTAAAACAGAAACAGAAATTAGACAAATTAATTCGGGATTGGAGGGAAATCTGCTAGAATTACAGGTCTACGATTTCTCAGATGATGATAAATATAATGAAAAGATCAAAGAAAAATCTCTCCAACTTAATGGTAGTATAAATCTAAATGCAGGCCCACTAGTTAAACTGGGGTTATTTAAGACGGATCATGGAACGTATCTATTAATAATTATTCACCATTTAGTAGTTGACGGAATCTCTTGGAGGATTCTACTAGAAGATTTTGCTGGAGTATATTTACAGTTGGCTGCTAATGAAAATGCAACTCTTCCAGCAAAGACAACTTCATTCAAAGAGTGGTCTGAAAAGTTGAATGACTTTGCCAATTCGGATAAATTTTTGAAGGAAAAGGAGTACTGGAAAAAATTTGATTCGCTAGAAATACCAGTAATTCCAACAGACTATGATAGTAAGGAAAACAAAATTAGTGATACTGAGATGGTATCTTCTCAACTATCTAAAAGTGACTCTGAACATTTATTAAAAAATGTTAATAAAGTCTATAGTACTGAAATTAATGATATTTTATTAGCTTCTTTGGCTTTAACAGTATCTGAATGGGGTAAGGTAGAACACGTTTTAATTAATTTAGAGAGTCATGGTCGTGAAGAGATTATGCCGGAGATCGATTTAACAAGAACAGTAGGTTGGTTTACTTCAGTATATCCGGTAATTTTCAAAATTGAAAAAGATGCTGATATTGCAGCAGCGATAAAAAATACTAAAGAGAAGTTACGAAGTGTGCAAAATAAGGGTATTGGCTATGGAATACTAAGGTACCTAACAGCACCAGAAAAGAATCAAGATTTAAAATTTAGACTGGAACCAGAAATATGTTTTAATTATTTGGGCCAATTTGATAAGGATGAGGATGCTGGCTTATACCAGTTGGTCGATATGTTTAGCGATGGTGAGGTACATCCAGAATTTAAAAGACCTCATATACTAAACATCACAGGAATTATGGTTGATGGCATATTGGAAATTGTAATTGATTATAGTAAAAAACAATATGATCGAAATACAATCATAGAATTTGCAGAAAAATACAAAGCCAATCTAATAGGGAGTATAAATCACTGCATTAATAAGGATGAAACTGAAATGACATTAAGTGATTATACGGAGAAAAATCTTACTGAAGTGGATGTTGACCAATTCTTTGATGAATTGGAGGATGCATTTAGCTAATTAATGTAGCAGATTTATTCTAATTAGAAATGAGGGATATCATGATAAAAAAGAGTGATATACAAAATATTTATTCTTTATCCCCTATGCAAGAAGGGATGTTATATCACTATGTTAAAGATGGTGAATCTGGTCTTTATTTTGAACAATTAATTTTAACAGTGAGAGGAGAGATTGATTTAGAGATCTTTGAGAAAAGTTTTAACAAAGTAATTGAAAAATATGACGTGCTCAGGACAATTTTCACCTTTAAAAAAGTTACTAGACCTTTACAAGGGGTTCTAAAAAAGAGAGAAGCAGAAGTTTACTTTAGAGATATTTCACAGATGGAGGACAAAGTAGATTTTGTTCATCAATTTGTTGAAGAAGAGCGGGAGAAGGGGTTTAATCTCACGCGAGACCTACTGGTCAGGGTTTCAATTTTAAAGCTGGATTCTGATTATTATAAAATCACTTGGAGTTTCCATCATATTATTCTAGATGGATGGTGTCTAGGAATTATCATTAGTGACCTTGTAAATTTCTACACCTCCATTAAACAAGGAGAACCACTCGTCGTATATCTAGTACAACCCTATAGTGATTATATTGCCTGGTTGTCCCAACAGGATAAAGGAAAATTGCTAGACTACTGGGCTACATATCTAGCTGATTATGAAAATTCAGCTATTATTCCTGGTAGTAAGATTGTAAGTAAAAAACAATATCTGCAAAAGAGACACGAATTTACAATACCGGCAGAGACCACAGCCAAGATCATTAATATTGCTCATACTAACAAAATAACGACCAGTGCGGTTATCCATACGATTTGGGGTGTACTGCTGCAGAAATATAATAATACAGAAGATATAGTCTTTGGATCGGTTGTATCTGGTAGGAGTGCTGAAGTGCTTGGGATTGAAACAATGGTTGGGTTATTTATTAACACCATACCTGTAAGGGTGCAGAATGCAGGTCATCTCTCTTTCACCGAAATGGCAAAGGAAACTTTTGATAAGATGATTGTTTCTGAGAAATATGGCTATGTTTCTTTAGCTGAAGTTCAATCTAAAAGTATATTGAATCAAAGTTTAATAAATCATATTGTTGTTTTTGAAAACTATCCGATGGAGGATTTCTTAGGTCAGTTAGATAAAAAAGAAGAAGTTGGATTTATTATTGAAGACTTCGAAACTATAGAACAAACAAACTATGATCTGGTTGTTATTGTGGTTCCTGGCGATAAACTTGAAATTGAATTGAAATACAACTCTATGATCTACGATGAAGAGATCATTAAACGAATCGAGAAACATTTATTAAATATTGTCGAGCAAATAACCCAGAAGCCAGATATGATAATTGAAGGAATTAATATCTTAGATAAAACTGAGGAAAATGATCTTCTTTACAATTTTAATGACACGAAAGAACTTTACCCAGATCATAAGACGATTCAACAACTATTTGAAGAACAGGTAGAAGATTCTCCCCATCTGATTGCCCTGGTAGAAGATAACGTAGAAATAACGTATGATGAATTAAACAAAAAAGCGAATCAACTTGCTAGAGTACTTAGAACCAAGGGAGTTATAAAGGATGATATAGTTGGGATTATGATGGAGAGGTCTGTAGAATTGATCATAGGAATTATGGGTGTTTTAAAGGCTGGAAGGGCTTATTTACCTATTGATCTGGATTATCCTGCGGATAGAGTAAACTTCTTGCTCGAAGATAGCAATGCCAAGGTTTTATTAAGTAAAAGTGCTATCACCAGTGAGATCGGCTATATAGGAACAGTGATAGATCTAACAGACGCTGCTTTGTATCAAGGGGAAGATAAGAATCTATCAATTGTAAATACTCCTAATGATTTAGCTTATGTGATATATACTTCTGGCACCACAGGAAGGCCAAAAGGGGTCATGATCGAACATCGAAGCGCAGTGAATTATATCAACTGGGCAGCTAAAATGTATCTGAAAGGTGAAAAATTAGACTTTCCTTTATACACTTCTATATCTTTTGATTTAACTATAACGTCCATCTTTATCCCGTTAGTAACAGGAAATGCAGTGATCATCTATACAGGTAAAAGAAGTGAGATTTTGCTTGAGAAGATTGTGAACGAAGATAAAGTTGGCATTATTAAGTTAACTCCAACCCATTGTAAATTAATTCGTCATATCAAAAAAGAACCAAACAATATCAAGAGATTAATTTTAGGAGGAGAGAATTTAGAAACCGAGTTGGCGAAAGATATTTTCAAGAATTTCGGTAAAAAAGTAGAGATTTATAATGAATATGGTCCAACAGAAGCAACAGTGGGGTGTATGACTTATCTTTATGATTATGAAAGAGATAGAGGGAAATCCGTATCCATTGGCAAGCCAATCGATAATGTGCAGATCTATATTCTGAATCATAAATTAGCTCCTGTTGGTTATGAAGTCATTGGAGAGATGTATATATCCGGAGTTGGGATTGCGAGAGGCTACATCAACAAGCCTGAATTGGTAGCAGATCGATTTCTAGATAACCCATTTATTTCTGGTCAGAAAATGTATAAAACTGGAGATATGGCAAAATGGTTACATAATGGTACTATAGAGTATATAGGAAGAGTAGACCAGCAAGTAAAAATTCGAGGCTATAGAATTGAGCTTGAGGAGATCAGCACCAGGCTTCATGAGCATAAGGAAATAAAGGAAGCTGTTGTAATAGCTAAATATTTTTCCCCCGATGAACAAAAACTTGTTGCTTATGTGGTTGCTAACAATGATATGAACCCAAAGAATTTAAGAGAATATTTGAGTAAAGAGTTACCTGAGTATATGATCCCTTCTTACTTTATTCAGTTAGAGAAGATTCCTGTAACGAGTAACGGTAAGTTGGAAAAAGATGCATTGCCAGATGTAAAAAATTATTCAAATAATACTGATTTTGTTTCACCCCGAAATGAAATCGAAGATACTTTGGTAACTGTTTGGCAAGAAATTCTCGGAATCTGCAAGATTAGCATTGATGACAATTTCTTTTTGCTGGGCGGAACATCCATTAATGTCATTCAAATGCCTGCAAGACTCCAGAAATATAATCTCAAGTTTGAAAATATTCAGGTTATTTTTCAATATAATACCATTAGAGAATTAAGTCAACATATTAGAACCGCTCAAACTCAAGATTCTAAAACGAATGTGGGAGACTGGTTTTTGGAAGAAAGGTATTATGAGCAATATGGCAGTGATTCCTATTTACACTTCAATCCTGGAAAAGACAAGAAAATATTTGGTTTTCCTGGTGGATTGGGCTTTGGATTTATTTTTATGGGACTGGCAAATCTTCTTCCAAACTATTCATTTTACAGTTTCAACTTTATAAAAGAAGAAGATAGAGTCAAGCAATATGTTAATCTAATTAATCAAGCTCAGCCAGAAGGCAAATTAATTCTTGTTGGTTATTGTTCTGGTGGAAATATTGCATTTGAGGTAATACATGAATTGGAGAAACATGGGCGACAAGTTTCAGACGTTATTTTATTAGATGCCTTTAATTTACAAGAAAAGACTATTATAACAGAAGCAGAATTTAAAGAATTGGAAGATATATTTATAGAAATAGTCGAGAAGGCTCCGATCAATGTTTCTCATGAAAATATGAATAAAATTGTTAATGATGCTATACAACATTCGGTATTCCATTTTAGTTTAGGAGATATGGGAAGAATAAATGCCAATGTACATTCAATAATTTCTGAAAATCGAGAAGAAAAGCAAAGCGAAAAAGAAGTGTTTGCTGATCTGTTTTCAACGATCACGACAAAAGAATTTTATTCATACCAGGGCTATGGAGTACATGATAGAATGCTATTTCCCGGTGAAGTTCAAAAGAATGCGGATTTAGTAAGAAAAATTTTAGAAAAGATTATGTAGTTTTAAATTTATTACTGGGATGGTGTAAATTAATGATAAAAATATTAAGGAAAAGCCCATATTCTAATTTACACAGAAGCATTTACTTACTATTTGTAGTACAAGTAATTAATTCTCTTGGAACATTTGTTATTCCTTTTTTGACTTTATTTCTCACACAAAGATTGGGTATAGAAGGAAAGTTGGCAGGAATGTATGTAATGATTGCATCTTTAGTATTTGCCCCAGGCTCATTACTAGGAGGTAAGTTGGCCGATCAAATTGGCAGGAAAAATGTATTTATCATCTTTCAGCTTTTAGCAGCATTATGCTTTATAGTCGCTGCTTTTATGCTGACTTCTCCATTAGTTCCCTGGATCTTGATTTTAGCCAACTTATTTACGACTGCAATTTTGCCAGCAATCGATTCAATGGTGGCTGACTTGACAAAACCAGAAGAGAGAAAATCAGCTTTTTCCTTATTATACTTAGGGTATAATGTTGGTGTCGCATTGGGATATTCGATCGCGGGATTTTTATTCGCAAATTATATAAAGTTGCTATTCTTTGGTGAAGCACTAGCAAAAATTGTCGCCGTCCTCGTTGTGATTTTATTTCTAGAAGAGTCATTTAAAAAGAATGAAGTAAAAAATCTTATTATAAATAATATTCACAAAAAAGAGAGTTTTATAAAAATATTTCTGAAAAAGCCAGAGATAATATTTTTTGCTGTTGTAGCAATTTTATATTCCTTCGTCTTTTCCCAACATTCTTTTGGAATCCCACTTCATGTTAATGAGTTATTTCCGAGTGAGGGTGCTAAAGTTTATGGCATTATCATGACATTTAACTCAATAGTTGTTCTGGTATTTACCGTATTAATTACTCAGTTAACCGATAAGTATAAAGCTGTCTTTAATATGGTTATCGCCGGAATATTTTTTGCCATAGGCTTTGGGTTGCTTTATTTTGCGAAAGGTTACCTGGTTCTGATGATTTCAACATTCTTCTGGACTATGGGACGGATCTTAGATCGAACTAACACAGGAGTATTTATAGCAAACAGTGCACCAGAACAATATCGAGGGAGATTTAATGCAGTATTGTTGATTATTTCTGGTGCGGGCTATGCTATAGGCCCTGCTTTTATGGGCGTTGTTATTAACAATTATGGGTTTCAAACTTCATGGAAACTAATCTTTGTACTATCTTTAGTGGGAACCTTTTTTATGTATCTACTATTTTTAAATGATAAGAAAAAAGCTCTCCGTATCTGTAATGAGGGGAAAGTCGTTGGTGTAGAACAGATTAAGTAGTATCTGGTTTTTTATGATTAATATGATACAATTGTAGAAAGAATAAAAACAGAACACGAAAAGGAGATTGAGTTCAATGATAAAATATGGATTTAAAGTAGTTATTATGTTAGTGCTTTTGATGATGGTTGGGACAATTGCAGTACAAGCTTCTGACTCTCTTACTGACAAGTTAGAGTTATCTGACACAGTCTTTCAAAAATACAATGTAGATCTTGAAGAAAAATATCTTCTGGAATCATTGGAGATATTAAATGATTTAAATAAAGCTTTTCCGAATAATGGGCAAGTCGTATGGAGAATGGGTAGAATTCACAATTATTTAGCTATAAATTCTGACGATAAGATCGATGGTTGGAATAAGGCAAAAAGTTATGTTGAACAGTCGCTGGAGTTAGAGGCTAATGAACCCAATGCCCATTTTTGGATGGCTGTGCTTATTGGTCAAATTGGTCAGGAAAAAGGCATATTAACTAGCTTATTTATGTTAAAACCCATGAGAGAACATCTAGAACGCACTATTGAAATTGAACCTTTATTTGACTATGCATATTATTTAATAGCAACTCTGTATATGGATGCTCCTGGTTGGCCATTAAGTTTTGGGGATAAGAAAAAGGCCTTAAGTTATGCAAAGCAGGCAGTAGATGTCACACCTGATAGTTTTGAATTTCAGTGGGGTTTGTATCGTGCTTACAACAACTTAAATAATAAAAAAGAGGCAAAAAAAGTTTTAGAAACAATCGTATCGATGCCACTTAATAATGAATCATTAGCTCCTCAGATAAAAAAAGATGCAGAAGAAGCACTGGCAAAATTTAATTAAGTTTTAGATTTGGTTATCGGTACTAAGGAGGTGGATTTGTGAGTATACTTATAAAATTTGTTCTACAAAACATAAAAGAAAAGAAGATGCGTACCTTTTTGATTTTATTTTCTATATCACTTTCCTCGGCACTACTTTTTGCTTCTCTGGCAATTTCGAGTACAATTGAAAAAGGGCATGAGGCTTTATTAAGGAATTTCTTTGGTTCTGCTGAGATCGAAATTTACGCAGATAAAGATTCCCCATCAACCTTTTTTTATACTAATCAGGCCGTTAGCGTAGAAGATCAATTTACATATTTGATTGGTGTTGTTGAAGGTGAGGCGATGTATAGATATTCTTTGAGTGAAAATATTTTTATAAAGCTTAACGGTTATGATCTAGGCGATTTAGAAAAGTTTAACCCATTAATACTTCAGGAAACCTATAATTTGTATCCTTTCAAAGGTGAAAAGATCATTTTAGGTCGGGAAGATGCTAAACGATACAACCTTTTAGTAGGAGACCGGATTAACTTGCAAATAAATGGGCAAACATATCGTTTTACGGTCGCTGCAATTGCAGCATCTCATGGACTTTTTTACCCAACAGGTCAGGGTGGGATTGCTGGGATTGTTCCCAAAGATAAACTCGCAGCTATCTATGATGTAAAAGCGAGAGTTTCCAAAATTTTTGCTCAAACTAAAGCGGAAACAACAGTATCGGCTGCGATTAATCTATTAGCAGATAAATATCGTAGATATGTAATAGAGGAGACGATAACTAGAGAAGAAATTCTTGAGCGTACAAGAATGATTACCACTCCTTTTATGCTCATGCTGATCCTGGTTGTTTTCATTAGTTCTTTTATTATATATACTGCATTTAAAGTAATCTCTTTAGAGCGGTTACCTGTAATCGGTACTTTTCGTAGTGTCGGTGCGACAATCAAGATGACCAATATGTTAATGCTCATTGAAAGTATGGTCTATGGTGTAGTTGGTGGGTTATTAGGTTGGGTCCTGGGTCTGGGAATCTTGCTTTCTATGGCAATGATTATTGACACCGGTTCTAGTTCAATCACCTTTAATTTCGTACAGTTGTTGATGTCCTTTGGTTTGGCATTACTTTTATCATTAATTAGTTCGCTAATACCAATAATTAAAATTTCAAAGATTCCAATTAGAAACATTGTGTTAAATAGTATCGAAAATAAGGCAGAAAATAAAAGACTCAAAGGAATTCTAGGAATCACTTTATTAGCTGTATTTTATTCCATTCCCTGGTTTGTTCATGAGTCACAAGCGGTACTTATTAACACCTTATGTCTAGTTGGTATGGCGATCGCTATTATTATGTTAGTGCCAGTCTTGACCAATTTCATTTCTGTAAGAACGGAAAAATTTATTGGTTTTCTTTTTGGTAATGAAGGTTTCATTGCTTTAAAAAACCTGCATAATAACAAAAACATTTCTAACAATATTGCCCTAATGATTATGGGAATTGCGGGTATTCTCACTATCAATATAATTAGTTCAAGTATTGGTATGGGGATTTTAAATTTCTATAATAATGCTCAATATAATATAGAAATGACTCATCCAGAATTAAATAGAGAAATAGAAGGCAGATTACGAGCTATTCGTGGTGTTCAAAGTACCGAAGGAGTTTATATTGTAAATAATGTTAAAATACTAGAAAAAAAGAACAATATAGGAGTGGTTTACGGAGTTGATGGTAACAACTTCTTTGATTATTGGAGTTTGCCTTTAATCGGATCTAGAAGTGAGATGTTAGATAAGCTCAATGCTGGTAGAGCCATCTTGGTGACCCCTCGATTAAAAGAGAAGTTTTCTTTAGCTGTAGGTGATCAACTTACTTTAGAGATGGTAAATGGCAATAAGGTTTATGAGGTAGCAGGCTTTGTTGATGCCTATTTTGATAATGGCAATGTCGGTTTTGTTTCAGAACGATTTTTTAAAAGAGATATGGGCTTGCAGTATTTCTCAAAACTCTACATCAAGACCAACAAAAATTTTGACAAAGTAAATACTGAGATTAAGGAAAAATTTAACCGGGAAAATATTTGGTCGGAGACGGTTGCTTTCCTAGAAGACACAACGATTAGAACCAATGGACAGCTATTTACACTTTTGAAAGGTTTCTCTGTAATTGCTATGCTTATTGGATTTATTGGTATTTTTAATAACTATTTAGTAAGTTTAATGAGCCGGCGAAGGTCCATAGCAGTTTTACGTTCAGTAGGTATGAGTAAAAAACAGGTTCTTAAAATGCTTTTCTTGGAAACAACGATAAGTGGGTTAATTGGAGGAACTATTGGTATTATTGGAGGATGGTTATTTATTTCCATTACGGTTTTTGTATTGAAAGCTATTAATCTTTATTTACCAATATATTATTCTCTTAGCTTGTTTATAATTGCTTTTCTCAGTGGAGTAGTGATTTCTGTTAGTGCCTCATTCATTCCCGCACTTAAATTTTCTAAATTAAATATTGTTGAAGCGATAAAATATGAATAGGGGTGAAAAGGATGAGAAATATAATCGAAGTGACTAATGTTTATAAAAATTTTAAAATGGATGAATTGGAAGTAGAGATTTTAAAAGATATAAATATGTATATCAAAGAAGGCGAATTTGTTTCTATTATGGGGCCTTCCGGTTCTGGAAAGAGTACGTTATTGTATTTGCTAGGGGGTCTAGACAAACCTACTTCAGGAAGTATCAAAGTCAATGGGAATGAATTAGCCGTTATGTCTGATCAGGAAGAAAGTATTATGCGGCGACGAACTGTAGGTTTTATATTTCAGTTTTATAATTTAATTCCTAACCTTAATGTAGAACAAAATATTCTCTTGCCAATTTTGTTGGATGGGAAGAAGGCGAAAAATTATCAAAAAGAATTAGATAATATTTTACAAGTGGTTGGGCTGACAGATCGAAGGAAACATACGCCCCGTGAATTATCAGGTGGGCAACAACAAAGGGTTGCAATCGCTAGAGCTTTAATTGCTAAGCCAGAAGTAATTTTGGCTGACGAACCAATTGGAAATTTGGACAGTAAGACAGGAACTGAAATCATGGAATTATTCTACAAAATAAATAAAGAACGGGGTAACACAATTGTACAAGTTACTCATTCTGCTGAATCTTCAAAATATGGTACACGTGTAATTAACCTAAAAGATGGGAGGATTTATGACTGATGAAACATACAATTAAAATGATTAGTTTAGTTATTGTTAGCTTAGCAATTGTCTTTATTTCTGGGTGTTCTAATAATAAGCCTACTCCTACGGTTGGAACATTTACTGAGATTAAAGATGAGGTTAAAGTAGTAGAAGCATTTGGTACAGTAGTTGTAAAAGATATAAAGAATCTTAATATAGATTTCCCAGCCTTTGTTACTGAGGTTTATGTTGATGAAGGACAAAAAGTAAAAAAGGGCGATATCTTAATCTCATTGGATATGAGTGAAGTAACTGGTATGTTAGAAGAAAAAAGGCTAGCTTTAGAAGTTGCTAAAAAAGAATTGCAATCAATTTTAGTTAATTTTGATTTAGACAAATTACAAAATACGTTATCTCAGAAAAAAAATACTATACTAAAAGAAAAGAAAGAATTAAAGAGGTTAGAGGACGAGTTACAGAATTTTAATTCTCCTACTTTACAAAAGTTATTATATGACATTAAGGTAAGCACAGAGATTTATGAGAGAGAAAAGGCTGAATTAGAAGTTAGACGAAATTTATTAAAAGAACAGGCTATTAGTCAACAAGCCTTTGATGAATTTAAAAAAATTACAGAGCAGAAAAAGCATGAAGTAAAAAGTCTCGAATTAAGTCTCGCAGAAAATAAATATCAGAGACAACTGGAGGTTGACAATTTAAAATTCTCTATCTCTACAAGGGAAAAATCAATTTCCAATCTAGAAATTGAAATTAAGAAATTTACTTATAATCAAGAACAATCTTATTTCGCTCAAAATGCAAAGGTCGAACAGTTAGAGAATGAAGTTAGACAATTGGAAAGTAAACTTAGTAAAAATTTTATTCAAGACAACAATATTGTAGCAAATGTGGCGGAAGGAATTGTTTATAACATTGGGTATGTATCAGGTGAACCTGTTGTTTCTCAGAAGTCATTACTTAGTTTAAAGGATTTACATTTGGTTTTGGTAAAAGCTGATGTTCCTGAAGAATTTATAAAAGATATAGCTGAATCTGTAGAAGCGGTGATTATTCCATTAGCTGATACAAGTAGAAAGTACCATGGACAAGTGATCAGCATCTCTCGTATGGCAATTAGGAAGGGTGGAGAGACTGTTGTACCTATAGAGATTTCGATCAATGATCTTGATGAATTCTTGTTAGAAAATTTCAATGTTGACATTGAAATTACCAAAAAATAGGCAATAAAACAACGGAAAGGATTGATCAAATGATTGGAAAAATAAAACTATCCTGCATTATTGTAATAGCTTGTATATTACTTGGAACAATGTCAGGACTGGCAGTGGAAGAATTAAAGTTAACATTGAATGATACCATTGAGTTGGCTGAGCAAAAAAGCCCTGAATTGATGGTAATCAGTCTCAGTTTAGAAAATGCGAAACTTGATTATCAAGAAAGAAAATTAACTAATTTGACAAGTGAATCCAGATTAGAAAGATTATCAAACGAATTAGCCCTAGCTCAAGCAGAAAAGAGTTCTCGGCAGAATAAAAATAAGTATATCATTGAACTAACAAGAACATATTTGAATTTAGTTCAAAGTGAAGCCGAACTAGTATTTAGAGAAAAAGAAGTAGATTTTGCAAAGATGAAGTTGGAAAATATAAAAGTTAAGTACGAATCTGGACATGTGGAAAATATTCAGTTTTTACAACAGACAATTGAATATAATACTTCGTTAGGCACTCTGAAGAGTTTAATTGGTAGAATTGATCAACAGTCTTTGGAATTGGTTAATAAAATAGGACTTGAACGTGGAGTAAAAATCCAAGTAAGTAGTATTGATTTCTCAGCTTATAAAATTACTCTAGAAGAAGTGATTGAAAAAACCCTTAATAATAATCATATTCTAGATTTGAAAGAGCAGCAGATTACATTATTTGAAGAGCAGTTAAGATTAGCTGAAATTTCTAATAAGTCAAAAATAGATGTAAAAAAACTGGCAAACAATTTGGCTATATTAAAGTTAGAATATGAGTTAGAAAAAGCCGCTTTAATTAATGATACTCAAAAACAATATTACAATTTTGTTCAAAGTTTTGACCAATTACAATTAAGCAAAGAGTTAGTTCACATAACAGAAGAGCATTATCGTATAACTCAGGAGCAGGTTATGGCAGGTCTGTTAACCAATACTGACCTTTCCCAGGTTAATTTGAATTTAGAGAAATATATATATGATTATCAAATTGCTTTAAATAATTATGAATTAAGCATCTTAAAACTTCAGCAAGTAATGGGGTTTGCGTTAGGGGTGAGTAGTTTATGAAAAGTAAAAGGGGATTAATGTTAGTTATAACATGTATATTAGTAGTATTACTTAATGTAAATCTTTATGCATCTAGTTTTACACTAGAAGAGGCTATTAATTGGGGCAAGGCTCATAATTTTGAATTAGTAAATTTGAATAATAAAATTCAAGTTATTAATAAAGAAATGGAGCTATTAAAAGCAAATACTGACTTTTTGTTGGATTTTGGTTTAGAGCTTACGCGACAGGAGTTTACTGTCGAGACTTTAGGGAATGAAACAAAGGAAGAAATGGATTACCTTCAAATAGGTTTGTCCGGAAGTAAAGTTTTTAATCTATTGGGAGGTACCAGTATAAAATATGAATTATTGGTAAATGAAAGGGATCCTTTTGAATTCGAAGACATAAAGGATAAGACCCAACTCAAAGTTGAGCTAAGTCAGGTTTTATATCCAATAGTTCCCATTGAGCCTGTTAGAGAAATTAAGAAGTTAAAGAATGACCTGGAAAAAGCAAAATTAGAATATGAATATCAGGTTGGAAGTAAAGAGATTGACTGGCTGTCCAAATATTTAGAACTTAATTATGTCAAAGAAAAGTTGAAAATTATGGATGAAAATTATACTTTGGCTGAAAAGCTTTACACACAATCTCAATTACAGTTAGAAGTAGGTGAAGGAGGAAAAAGTCAGGCCCTAATGGCAGAAGTAGAGTTAAAACAGGCACAACTTCAACTTCAACAAGGCTTGGACACCTTTGATTCGTTGAAGGAATCCTGGTATAAAGATTTAAATTTCTTGAGTGGACAAGATGTAGCCTTATGCGAAGAAGATGAGACTATAGAGAGTTTAAGAATAAAAAGCAATTCAGTATATGAAGAGGTTATTAAAGGTGATGTAAACCTTTTATTGGCTGACAATACCTTATTAAAGATCAATCTGCTAAATACCGTCTTAACTGAAGAACAGAGAAATTGGCAAAAAAGTGAAGAGAAAATCCAGATTGAATCATTTGGAAACTATGAAACTTTAGATGAAGATTGGATTATAGGTTTGAATTTAAAATATAACATATTAGATGGTGGAGCAAAAAAAGTTTCTGTTCAGGAATATGATCTTCAACTTGATCTTTTAGAGTTAGAGAAGAGTATGACTTTGGATAATTTGAAATACGACTTAAATGAATTAATTAAGCAGATTGAGGCTCAACTACTGAATGTAAAAATAAAAGAACTAGATGTTAATAGAGCCGATCTGGAAAATGCTACGTGGAATGAGCAATTTCAATTTGGTTTATTTACAGAAAATGATTATCAAAAGAAGTTGCTAGAAACCAAAGAGAAAGAACTTGATTTGCAAAATGAGTTGAATAAGTTAATGATTATACAAGCACGATTCTTACATTTTTTGACGGGAGAAAGTCTATTTTAATAGAAAGATGATATGTAGTGATATAGTAGTGAAAATTAATTCTCTACTATATCACTAATTTAATTATTAAAAAGAGGGGGGATTAGGAGTGCACTATTTAACGATTGTTGAAGTTTTCCAGTCTAAAAAGGGTGTTGTTGATAAAGGGATAACATTAATAAGTGGAGAGAATGACGAAAAATTTGTATCCTATGATGAAATCTATACGAATGCCCTGATTGCTCTGGCTAATTTAAAGGGTAAAGGGGTTAAGCCGGGTGACAAAGTAATATTTCAAATTGAGAACAATGAATCTTTTATATATTTCTTTTGGGGCTGTATAATCGGAGGAATTGTTCCTGTACCAATTAATAACGGAAATACTGATGAGCTAAAAATAAAATTTGTTAAAATATGGTCCACCCTGGATAATCCATTTCTCGTATGCAGTGCTACCCAATTGTCTAACTTAGAAACTTACGCTAAAGAGAAAGAGTTCCTATTCAATCTGAGTGAAAAATCATTGACATTAGAAGAGGTACAGAGTTTAGAACCAGTGGAGTCTGTGTACAATGCCTGCCCAGAAGATATAGCTTTTATTCAATTTTCTTCTGGTTCTACGGGAAACCCCAAAGGGGTTGTCTTGACTCATAAAAATATAATCACTAATATAGATGCGATGATCACCGATTCTAAAATCCAGGATGATGATATTACTTTTAGCTGGATGCCCTTGATTCACGACATGGGTATCATCGGTTTCCATTTAACACCTGTAGTTAAAAACCTTAATCATTGTTTGATGTCAGTATCTTTATTCATTAAGCGACCAGTTTTATGGCTAACAAAAGTTCAAAAACATAAAGCTACTTTTCTGTCATCACCTAACTTCGGGTATAAGCATTTTTTACACTTCTTTAAACCTGAAAAATTTCCTCATTTGGATTTGTCCTCAGTCAGGTTAATTTTTAATGGAGCAGAACCAATCTCCACTGATATTTGTGATCAATTTTTAGGACAGATGGCAGAATATAACTTAAAAACAAATTCTATGTTTGCGGTTTATGGAATGGCTGAAGCCGGTTTGGCAGTAACTTTTTCACCAGTAAGTGAAGAGTATGTTAAAGTAAAGTTAGATCGACGTTCTTTAGGAGTGGGGGACCGAATCAAAGAATATAATCATGACATTGATCAGGAGAATAAATTTAACTTTGTAGAATTTGTTGACCTTGGCTATCCAGTTAAAAATTGTTATGTAAAAATTTGCAATGATGCTGGAGAAGAACTTGAGGAAGAACTTATCGGGAATATTTTTATTAAAGGTGACAATGTTACCAGTGGTTACTATAATAATCAGGAAGCAACAGAAAATTTGATCAAGGATGGTTGGTTAAATACAGGTGACGTAGGATTTTTAAGAAATGGACGTCTAGTAATAACTGGCCGGGCAAAAGATATCATTTTTGTTAATGGACACAATGTTTATCCACATGATATTGAAAGGGTTGCACAGGAACTGCCAGAGGTGGATGCCCTGAGAGATATTGCAGTATGTGGAGTTAATATACCAGGTTCAGGCGAAGATAAAATTTGCTGCTTTCTACGATATAAAAAAGGATTAACTAAATTTATCAAATTAGAAGATAAAGTCAAAAGATATATCCGGTTCAAGATGGGTCTGGAAATATCATATGTTATTCCGATATCTAAAATACCAAAAACTACAAGTGGAAAAGTGCAAAGATATAAATTAAAGGAGATGTTTGAGGTCGGGGAGTTTGATTCTTTAGTGCAAGAACTTAGTATTATAGCTAAGGAAGAAATGGTGAAACGAGTGATAGAAGAGCCTAGAAATTTAGTTGAACAAAGTTTAGTATATATATGTAAAAAGATAATGAAGCTAGATCAGGTAGGAATTAATGAAAATTTTATTGAATTAGGCGGAAATTCTCTATTATTAACTGAAGTTTATAATGAAGTAGAGAAAATATACCCAGGAAAAGTACAAATTTCTGATTTGTACACTTATCCAACAATAGCTAAAATGGTGGAATATATTTCAAAAGGTGAAGATATTACTCTTGCGACGGTTTCTTTATCTCCAAGCTATTTTGCAAACAATAGTACTAGTGAAAACGGATATTTACAATACTCTTTAGATGAGACTGCCACCGATCAGCTAAAAAAACTTTCATTAATTGAAGGAGTAAGTTGGTTTGATATTCTTTTATCCTTGTATATTTATCTATTGACCGAAGTTAATCAAAATAAGTTAATTACAGTTCAAAGTTCTACTGGGGTAAGAAACCAAATTAAATCTCTATCAGTTGATCTGACTTTGATAAATGATTTTTCCAGTGTATTTACCCTAACCAAAGAGACACTTGATAACTCTGAGGCGGGGATTACTTATTCTATTACTGAGTTGAATAGGTTAAAAGTGAGTAAAGAAAAATATGTAGTTAACCCACTATTTTATAACAAATACTTCATAAAAGCTAAAGTAAACCTGTTAAATATATATGATTTTATTATTGAAGTATCTGAAGTGGCTCAAGCCATAAATATTATTTTTGAGTATAGCTCCAGACTTGACAAAGAAAAAATGAGAAATTTCTTTGCTCAATATGTTAAATTTATCGCATTATTACTAGACCAGGTTTCGTATCAAGAAGTAGCAGCGGTAAAAAGAGATTAAGAACGGCTATGCATGAAAGAGGATGGAATGAGGTAGAGTTTTAAGAGTTATCTCTCGATTATTCCGATGTTTATCGCTGGTATGAGTATTGAAAGTATGGATCAGGAAGTCAGGGATTTGTGAATAAGTCTGGTTGCAAATGGGGCAGATTTTACGGGTAATATAAATCGTGTATGTCGCAGTACCAGTGATTACATTTCGTTGATAAAAGCCATGACGATGTAGCTTGCCGAAAACAGGGGGGTGGCAAGTTTTTAATAGAAAAATGTAGATGTATCAAGGGTTTAGGGGTTAAAATCCTTTAAAACTTTTGACAATACCGATAAGTAACGGGAGGTTGAGAATATGAAAAATTATAAACTTTCTTCGATTTTGATAGTATTGAGCTTACTAATTTTTTCATGTAATGTGTTAGCTGAAGAAATGATTAAGGAGATTGAGGTAGTTGGAGTAACTCGTACTAATCAAAAGATACTCCTAAATTATCTTCTGTTTAAAGCAGGTGATATCTGGTATGATTCATACATTGAATCAGCTCAGAAAAGCCTCTTAGATTTAGGGATTTTTAATCCGATGACCTTAAAGATTTTTTCTGAGGTTAATGAAGAAGATCAAATTAAGGTAATAATTAAAGTTGATGATCCAGAACTTTTTTATATAGATATCCCAACATTTATCGGTGAAAAATTAGTAAATGCTCTTTATGGACAGATTGGTCAAAAAGTTTATAACCCTTTAGGAAATGGTATGAATTTTAATGCTAGTTTTTCGTGGGGCTTAATAATTACTACAATTTAGGCATTACTGGACCGATTATGAACGGGTGGAATTATACACTTAACTACTATAATTTCGATGTAGAATTTGAATTTATTGATCAACAGGAATTTCATGCTAGTGGTCATCACTTGGTTTTTGATAGTAAAAGATATTTAACAAATGATTGGAGACAAATTATAGGCATAGAATTTTATTCAGCAGATACCATCATTAACGATGAATCGTTATCTCAAAATTATCTAATCTTTAATACTAAAGCAGAATTGACTAAAGATGTTAATCTAAATCTATATGGAACGTATTTGCTTAATTTAGATGGAGATTCTTCAAGTTGGAAATTAGCCTTTGATTGTACACATGAGCAACCATTATCTTCTAGTAATAAATTTATCATTTCTGCTAAAGCTGGGGTATCTAGTAAAGACACACCACTCAATTTACAATTTAATGGGGGAGGTTTTAATTTATTACCATTGCGTGGTTCAGCGTCAAATCTTAGAGGTTTTAATTATGGTATAATTAATTTAGAGTTTCATCAACTACTTACAGCAGGATTTTGGGGGATAGCTTTTTCTGACTTTGGCCAGTTTTGGGATGATCAATCATTAGCGGATATTGATTGGGAAAAAAATCTTGGGGTTGGAGTCGCTTATGATCCTTCTTTAGGATTTGTTATACGTCTTGATTTTGCAAAGTCGTTAAAAGATGATAACTTTGGTTGGAATATAGGTATAGGGCATAGTTTTTAAATTTAAGAAAATGCTAATCAGAGGAAAAGGAGGCATGGGATGCCTCCTTTGATTTTCTAGATATAGTGTGATTGAAGGTAAGAGAAATTATTCACTTGGAGAGGGGAGTTATGGAATAGTAGAGTTGTGTTCCTTGAAAAGTTAGTAGAAAATTATAGAGATCCCTTACTTTTGTAAGGTTATAAAGGGATCTTTTTTCATTTACTTTTAGATATGCCTTCTTTATGATATAATAAACTGGTAAGAAAAAACTATGGAGGTAGCAAGATGACCAAGAATTTTAATATTACTGGTGTGTGTGTGTCCGAAAAGCATTACATGGTGGATATTTCTAAAAAGATAGCGAAAGCTCTCCAACTAGTTGAAAGTGGGTATTATTTTACAATTAATAGGCCAAGGCAATATGGAAAAACAACTACGTTGTCACTTTTGACGAAAATGTTGCATAATCGGAAAGAATACTTACCGCTTAAAATTAGTTTTGAAAAAATTGATGCACCTACTTATAATAATCATGTATCCTTTATTAGAGTATTTTTAGAAATTATTATCAGTCGATTACGTTTTAACCAAGAGGAAGAGTTAGTAACATTTATTGAGTCAAAAATCGATCAGCTCAAAAATATGAATGATTTATCTAACTTGATAACAGAATTTGTAAATAAATCAGGCAGAAAAGTTGTTTTAATGATAGATGAAGTTGACAGGAGTGCTAATAATCAATTATTTCTTGATTTTTTGGGGATGTTGAGGGATAAATATTTACTTCAAATAGAAGGAGAAGATAAAACATTTGACAGTGTTATTTTGGCTGGTGTTCATGACGTTAAAAATTTAAAATTAAAGATCAGATCAGATGATGATATTCATAAATACAATAGTCCTTGGAATATTGCTGCTGATTTTAAAGTAGATATGAGCTTTTCAGCTGAAGAAATTGAGACAATGTTAAAAAGTTATATACAGGATAAAAATATCAATATGGATATATCTACAATATCAGAAAAATTGCATTACTACACATCAGGCTATCCGTTCTTAGTCAGCAAATTATGTAAAATAACAGATGAAGAAATTCTTCCAGCAAAGACGAGTGAAGAGTGGAATGAAAAAGATATCGACCAAGCTGTAAAAATTTTGTTAAGAGAGAAAAATACTAATTCTGAAACTTTGGTTAAAAATTTAGAAAACAATCCAGATTTGTATCGTGTGGTTTATGATATTATTATGGATGGAAAGCAAATTACTTATAATATCCATAATCCAATTCTAGATATAGGAACTATTTATGGTATTTTTCGGAATCATGATGGACTAGTGAGAATACATAATCGAATTTACGAGCAGTTGATCTATGATTATATGAGTTCAAAAATCGAAACTTCCATTAGTATGGATAACTATAATTTTAGAGGTCAATTTATATGTGAAGACTATACTGTCAACTTTAAAAAAGTTCTACTCAAGTTTCAGGAATTTATGAAAGAGCAATACAGCAAAAATGATGAAGTATTTCTAGAACGAAATGGGCGATTACTTTTCCTTGCATTTATTAAACCAATCATTAATGGTAAAGGATTTGATTTTAAGGAAGTGCAAATATCTGAAGAGAAACGTTTGGATATAGTGATTACTTATCTAAAATATAGATATATAGTTGAGTTGAAGGTTTGGCGAGGAGAAAAAGCTCATGAAAAAGGGCTTCTGCAACTTGTAGATTATCTTGAAAGAACCAATGAAGATAAAGGATATTTAATTGTTTATGATTTTCGAAAAGGTACGCAAAAAGAATGGAAAAATGAAAGAACAATTGTCAAAGGAAAAGAAATTTTTGTGGTGTGGGTGTGATTGACTTACATAGTCATGCTGATCTCTCAAAAAACACGGATAGTGATACTTATATTGCCGAGGCAAAACGCCTCGGTATTTCAGTTTCTATCATAGTATAATAAAAGTGGTATTCGATTATGGTATGAATAATCAAGTATTTCGATATAGGTATTTAGTACGAATTTCAGGATTTAAGGTTATTTTTGCAGGTAATTCATAGTAATATGCAGAATTTAAAAGAAATAAGGAAAGGTATAATTTAGCCTGCAAAGTGGTGAATAAAATGACACTAATTGACCAAAAGTTAAAGGATTTTTTCCCTGAGGATATACTTAAAAAGGACTTATTATTTCAATTTAGAGAAAAATTTAATATACCTATCTATGTGATCGAAAATTTAATATTAAAATTTAAACAAGATGATATCGGTTTAGAAGATGTTGAAATAATTAATCAATTAATAAAGGAAAGATTAGTGGATACAAAAGAAAGCTTAAAGGTACAAGCAAAGATTAGAGATCAAGGAAATTTGGTAATTATTGATAAAGTGACTGCTAAAGCTATAATAGGGCAAAATCAGTATTGGGCAGAGCTGGTTAATTTGGGAGCCAGAAAGGTAAGAATATCAAAACAATTAATTCGAGAGTACCCCGACCTTCTGGAAAAAGGATTATGGGCTGAAGTAAAAATTCGCTATTTAGATTCAGAAAGTTCTTTAGAGAGTGAGTTTGAGATAGAAAAGTTGATTCCAATACAAAGAACGAATTTTTTTCTGGAGGATTATCAAAATAAGGTGGATGAATTTTCAATATATCAGTGGAGTTGTATATTATTGAGAAGTATAGGAATTGAGCCTTTGTTTTTATCTCAAAGGAGAAGATTACTATTTTTGAGTCGATTAATTCCTTTTGTTGAAAAAAATTATAATTTCATTGAGTTGGGATCTAGGGGAACTGGAAAATCATTTACGTATCGTCAGTTATCTAGTGAAGCGACACTTGTTTCAGGCGGTAAGACAACAGTTGCTAATCTCTTTTATAATATGGGAACTAGACAACTTGGATTGGTAGGAAAAAGAGATGTAGTTGCTTTTGATGAAGTAGCGTATGTCGATTTTGAGGATAAAACAGCAATTCAGATTTTAAAAGATTATATGGAATCTGGGTCTTTTAGTAGAGGTAGAGAAAATATGAGGGGTCAGGCTTCGATGGTTTTTTTAGGGAATATCAATCATGATTTAAGTCTAATTATGCGCCGTAGTCACCTTTTTGAACCTTTACCAAAGATTTTGCAAGATATGGCTCTGATTGATCGATTTCATTTTTACTTGCCTGGTTGGGAGATGAAAAAATTAAAAGAAAAAGATTTCACGAAACATTATGGATTACAAACTGACTATCTTTCAATGGCTTTTAATCGATTAAGAGAGTTAGATTATACAGATTTGCTTGATGAATATTTTATTTTTGATAAAAATATTAATACTCGGGATATTAGAGCAATTAAAAAAACTGTTTCAGGGCTACTAAAATTACTGCATCCTTCTGGTAATTTTAGTAAAGAAGAACTTAAAATATACTTTGAACTTGCTACAGAAGGAAGAAAACGAGTTAGAACTCAATTAACAAAAATGGGTTCATTTGAATATGAAGATGTTAGTTTCGAATACTATGATAAAGGAACACAACAGCACTTTATTCCTAGTTTACCAGAAGATAAAATTTCAAGGGATTATATGCTTAAACTGGCTGACCCGGGAGTTGTGTATATTGGTCAGATTCTTGATGGTAAAGAATTTGCTTTGCTAAAATTAAAAATTAAAGCCTGTTCTGGTAGTGGAAAACTATTGTTTGTAGGAGATATAGATTTTAAAATAATGAATCTTCTCAGAAGAACATTTCTTTTAATTCGTGATCGCAAATCCAATCTTCATTTAAGGGATAAAATAAAATCACGTGATTTTTCTGTGGAAGTTACATTATTTTTAAATCAAATTGATGGAGATGTCAGTAATGCTTTCTTTATTGCTCTCTATTCCTTATTAAATAATAAATCTGTTACTACTGGTCTATTGATTACTGAAAAAACAAGTATATATAGAAAATCTGCATATTCCACGGTATTAAATGCTATTAAAGTAAAAGGTAATGGTGGAAAGATAAAAATTTTGTTACCTTTAGCAAATGATGTTTTTGTGGAGGTACCAAATGAAGTTATTATTTATGCTCCATGTTTTATTAATGTATGAGAACTTGGTATTTCCAGGTTCTTTCTTTTTATGGTTATAATTTTTTTTGAGTCGGGTTTTGCCGAAGATATTTTGTTTAAAAAAATAAAACAAGCTGACGAATTATATAATGGTTATGATCCAAAGAATGTAGAAGAAGCAGCAAGAATATTTGAAGAACTGATAGTTGAATATCCTGATGAATTCGAAGTTCTTTGGAGTTGCTTACAGATAGATTCGGATTATTATAAAGAATTAGCCAGAGAAATGTTAATAGAATAATCTGAATTTGATAAATGAGGAGGATTTTAAAAGAAGTTATTGAAGATTAGGTTATTAAGTAAAAAAAGAACTGGCAGAAATGCCAGCTCTTTTATCACTATTATAAATCTTCAACAGGATGTTGAGTAAGCCAATTGATTACATTTAAAGCCAATTGTTTATGATCATATTCGATAAAGCCTTTATGTAAGTTTTCATGCGGAATGGTTCCAGTCCCATCATCAAAGATGGCACTATCTCCGACGGCAACAAAGTGACCTTTGTTATGGGTGCCAGCAATCAATGCTGGTTGACTGTATCGCCATTCATTAAAGAAAATTAAGCCTTGAACTCGATCAGGATCATGAATTTCCATACTTGTTCCTGACCAGATTGCCATTTCATTTACTTTATATGTAGCTGGATGTTCTTTGTACTCACCACTGACTGGTTCAGCAGAGAGGTTAGCTTCTAAAAAATCTGCATCTTCAAAGCGGAAACCTAATTCTTCGACAAACTGGTTAAATACTCCAATAGAGTCGATTCCACTGTGATTTCGATCTGATTCAATATGGTTTCCGATAAAGAAGACGCCACCTCCATCAGTGATGAATTGTATGATCGTTTTTTGTTCTTCTTTAGTAAAAGCTGAATTAGGTTCTGATATGACGAGAACATCATGATTTTCTAGGATTTCTAAGGTGAGAGATTTAGTGATATCAGTTACTTCATAATTATGTGCTTTTAAAAGATCGGCAAAGTCAGAATATCCACCCTGAATTAGCCAATCAGCATTTCCAGCATCTTCAGCATGTCCTGCATCAAATAAAATAGATGCTCTAAATTCTTCAGCTTTAATCGTTTGGGTGAATGAAAATGTGATAACAACTAAAAATAAGATGATAATAATGTTTTTAAAATCCATTTAAAAGTCTCCTTTCATGTTAACTATATTACATATTCGTTTTTGCAAGGAAAAATTCCTGCAATTATATTAATCGAGGAGGAATTATCGTATTATGGAAGTTATAGGATTGGTACTAGCGTTTGTTGTAATTGTCGTAATGATTATGAAACGAATCAATCTCGGGATAGCAATGTTTACAGGTTCATTGGTTATCGGATTGACTTCGCCAAATATTGGACTCTCTCGAACGTTTAATGTCTTGGGTGCAGGGATTTTCAATCAGATGACGCTGGAGTTGCTTTTAGTGGTTCTTAGTATAGGGATTATTGCAAATGTAATGGATAAAACTGGGCTGGTTGATCAAATGATTAGTGCATTTTCTGTGCTTTTTAGGAGGTTTGAGCCAGTATTAATTCTTATTCCTTCTGTGATGGGTGCTTTGACGATTCCAGGAGGCGCGATGATGTCAGCTCCTATGATTAATTCTATCGCTAGAGATTTGAATCTGTCTTCATGCAAAAAAATGTCAATTAATCTTCTCTATAGACATATTTTATATTTTGTTTTCCCCTTTGCATCAGGGATGATATTGACGTCCAAATTAACTGGCTATAATGTTTTTGATTTGGTTATTCATTTTGCTCCCATATCTATAGCAATGGGTGTAGTAGGTTATTTTACACTTTTTCATGATATGGATAATCCTTCTTTGAAAAAATCGCCAATAGCAATGAAAGTTCGAGCTTTTGGAGAGTTAATAATGATTTTTTTACCTATGTTGCTTGGAATTTTTCTACCTATTTTTATGCCAATCCCATTTTGGGGAGCATTACTATTAGGTGTATTTATTCTTTTGATCTATCAAAGGAAGAAGGTTACTTTAAAACTTATTTTTCAGAGTGTTCAATGGAAGTTATCTCTTGGTTTATTGGGAATTATGGTATTTAGAGAATTTGTGAATCAATTGCATGGTTTAGAAGAATTAGCTCAGACTTTCCTACAAGCCGGTCTACCAGTCTGGATTTTAGCTGTTGTGTTACCTGCTATGGTTGGCTTATTGACAGGTACTACATCTGGCGCAATTGGAATAACTTTTCCGTTATTACTACCTTTGCTTGGTGGGGGAGATCCTCAATTAAAATATGTGGTTTTGATGTTTGGCTCTGCTTTCTTTAGCTATTATATCTCACCACTGCATTTTTGTTTGATCTTAACTGGAGAATATTTTGGTGTAACACTTAAAGAAATTTATCGAGAATTATTTTGGCCAACTCTTGCAGGGATTGGTACGATGATCGTTTTATTCTTCTTGTATTAAATTGATTGTAACTATTCAGTCGAATCAAC
>JAGMES010000250.1 GCA_023128035.1 Halanaerobiales bacterium
ATTAAAAACAATTCCCACCACTTATAGAAGTGGGGGTCTTAACTCAAAAGATCAATTACTTCTCAAAATCTACTAGCATATTATTCTCGATGGGAAGATTTTAAAGCAGTAAAAAAAGCAAACAGAAAAATTATGTGTATGCATCTAGGGGGTATTATAATTGAATGTTTGCTTAAGAGTTATATTGTAAAAAAGTACAAAATTAAGAAAATAAAAGATTTAAATTACTGGTATGATATAGAATCAGTGGATGAACTTATGAATTTATCTAACGTTACAGGTAATATATATAAGGAAAAGAAGACACTTAAGAATCCTAAACATGATTTTGTCAAGGCTTTAAAGCAATTAAATCAATATGATACAATGTCTGATGAAATGACTGATAAACTTGATTTTATTAATAATCCATTAGGAGAAGATAAGAATACATTTATAGACTTAAGATATATCCATGAAGATGATATGTCAGAAAATGAATTTACTAAATGGTTTCAAGATTTTATAGCCTTGAGGAATTGGCTCGAGAATCATCAATACATTATTGAGGAGGTGTCTGGTGGGGATGAATGATTATAGAAATAAACTTAAAAAATACAATGAGTTTATACTAAAGTTAGAAAAATGCTTTCAGACAAATGACTATGAGTGGGTTGATGTTTATACAACCCCTTCAGGCAGAGTAGATATTACCATTGTAAGTGATAAATTTTTAAATAGAAATGAATCGACAGCATATATAGAACAATGTTTTAAAGATATTGATAATTATTATAGAAGAGGTTTTTCGAATTTTTATACAGTTGAAGATGCTGAAATGCTAGAAATTGAGAAACCAGAAAAAAAGCAGACTAAAAATCCTACATGGGAGAACGCTGCACTAAATTATTTAAATCAGGAAACAAATGAAATATGTGAAGACCCGAAACATTCTTCGAAAGTCATATCTTTTTATTCATATAAAGGTGGGGTTGGAAGGACAGTTGCATTAATTCAAGTTGCTTATCTTTTAGCTAAAAAAGGAAAAAAGGTCCTTTTGATTGATTTAGATATTGAAGCTCCTAGCCTTTTTGATATTTTCAGAGAAAAAATAGATGTAAAATATGGCTTGGTAGATTATTTATATGAACAGATGATGGTTACTGATGCAAAAGATAGGAAGTTAGATATATCTGATATTTTTACAGATATTAAATTTGATGAAACTTTAAAAGGAAATTTATATGTAGTACCTTCAGGATTATTATCACCTGAGTATGTCTATAAACTCAAACAATTACAGCCAAATTTTGTTTCACAAAAAGATTATTTAAATGATTTAATTGTAGAGTTTGAAAAAAACCTCAACTTAGATATTGTTTTAATCGATTCAAGAACAGGGTTAAATGATTGGGGTGCTTTTTCGCTCATGAATGTTGCAGATGATATTATTTTCTTTGCATATCCCAATCAAGAAAACGTGCAGGGTTTACAATTGGTAGTGGATTTGATGAAAGGTAATGGATGTAAGAATCTAACAATGGCATTTTCAAGGATAGATCCTGATGGAATTGAGAAAGCAAAGGAATTATTTGAAAAACTTCAATTAGAGCAGGAGTTTATTTCAATTTTATATAATCCACGTATAGCTACAGCTGATCAATATCCAATAATTGAAGCTTTAGATGAATATAAAGAATTAGCTGATTTTATCTTGGAGGATGAAAATAGAGAGAGAAATAAGTTTTACTTAAATACAAATAAAAGCTTCTTAAAAAGGATTAAAAGTATTCAAATTGAAAACGTTATTACTGAGCTTGAAGAAAAAGTTCATCAGGATAATGTGTGGTTTATCGTAGGAGAAAAAAAATACTAGAACACCGGATAACATATTTTTTGCTAAATAGTAGTAGATATAGTGCAATTATAGATAGAAATAATGGTAAAAAAATTGGTTTTTTGTTCATTCCTAAGTTGCATATTATGGGTAATAGAATTAAAGAATTAAAAAATTATTTAAAAGATCATGTTCCTGAAAATTGGGCAAAGGTATGGATTGGATATTTTCTCTATCTTTTAAGCACTGTTGAGTCAGAAGAAATTAAAGGGATTTCTGAACTTAAAGGTAAATCATTAGAGAAATGTATAAATTATATTGATGAAACCGAAGATATGGATTTAATTAATATTATAAAAAAAGCAACTACAACTGAAAAAATATTTTTGTCTAATTTACAAAAAAAAGATGTATCTAAACCAATTCAACGTAAAATTATTTTGGTGATACAGGAATTTGAATTTCTTTGGGATTATCTTTTACCTAATAAAAATGGTTTGTTAGGTTTATTTGAAAGTATTTCATTTTTAAGAAAAAATAATTTAGATAATATAAATGTAAAAATATTTTTTATGTTATAAAAACGAATTGAAAGATTATATTTATGCTATCGCTAGTAGCAATAATGATTCCACTTTTGAGGAATCACTGAAAAGGTATGAGATAATAACAATGGAAGAAAAAATTTTTATTGATGACAATTGGGATGAAGAACAATTTGTTTTTAAAAATGAAGACTTGTTAAATCTTTTCTGGGGCAAACGAGCAACACCAGGTAAATATTCAAAACTAATGATTGACTGGTTTTTTGAAAAATTACAAGAAACAAGAGAAGTAAATCCCATTAAAGTATTGGATATACTTAAGATGGCGATTGATTATCAAATTGAGAAAGGTATTGAAGAAAATCAGGATCGCTTAATTAGTTTAGAAAGTTTGGAGTACGCATTTAAAGATAATTAGAATTCATCGGAGGTATTGCCATTCACGGCAATACCTCTTTTAACATTAAAAACATATTTCCTATCAACATCGAAACATATAAAGGAGATTCCACCTTTAAAGTAGAATTATATAAACAGGTACGAAATACATAAAATTCCAATACAAAGGTGTGAATAACGGTGAAAAAGAGTCGATTTATTTTTTGGTTAATTAATATATGTCTTTTGTTAAATTTAGTTATATGGTCTGGATTAGCGCTTGCTACAGAAGCATTCTCTGACCAGACTTATCAAATCTCGTATTTTGCATCAGATCCGATACAGTATGGGCTTATGGTTTTTGATCCTGTGACTGAAAGCAGACAGTTAATTACAAATGAGATCGGTGAATATTATCAGTTTTCTCTTGATGGACGGTATCTTGCTTTTCTTCAGAACAATTACGATCAAGTTCAAGGTCATTCTAATTCTTTAAGCCTTTGGGTCAAGGATTTGCAAACTGGGGAAGAAAGGGTCATAGAATCTGATTTTGATAGGCAAGGAAATCTGGATGCGATATTTGATTGGTTAGTGACGGGAGAATTGGCATTGATTCAGAGTTTGGATGATAATTCACGAAAGGTCAAAATTTATACACCCGATGGGAATTTAAGTTGGACTAATCTTAAAGAGGATCAGTATATTTCACATAATACTAAATATATTCTTTTGTTAGATTCTGAAAATGCAATGATGAAAATGATAAATGTTGAAAGTCATAATTATCATGTTTATGATAGATTATCTTTAGATGAGAGATTTATTAATGCTAGTCTAAGCCCAAATGGGAATTATTTTTGCTATCAAAGTGGGGAAAAGATCAAAATGTTTCACTTAAAATTAGAGGAAAATGATCTAACTCATTTTATTGAGATAAGCTTAGAAGGAGATAGGAAATTAGAGTTTGGTTGGTCTCCTGATGAAAAATACTTGATTTATCAAGATCAGCAAGAGTTGGAGGATGAAAATTCATCTCAATTGAATGTAATTCACATCCAGACAGGAGTTAAAATTTTTACAGTAAATTCGAAAGAAAAACTAAATTATTCGTGGAGTGGAGACGGAAAACAGTTAGTTTATAGCCAATATTGGGAAGGTTGGAACCTGGCTATTTGGTATCCAGATCAACATAATTCTGTCGTTGTCCAATCAGGATTAGGCACCCAACCAGTACCTGTTTATCACCCTTTAACACATACGTTTATCTATCAAGATGTTAGAAATCATTGGCCCAGAGTCTACAGTTATGATGTAGATCAAAATGTGTTGAGCGTTATCTTTAAGGGACCGATGTGGGTGGTCTGGAGCAATATTAACTGGGTTCCCGTAATTCCACAAAAACAGTTTCAACCTAAAAATGTTCTATACTGGGCTGGATGGAGTGAAGTAAATGATATTCAGTATTTATTTCTTCTAGATCAGAACTCTGGTAAAGAGTATCATTCACTATTAAAATGGGCACCTACACACCGGACTTTACTCTTTAAAAAAGATGAACAAACGGTGGCATTGATTGATGAAAGTAGAAACTCACATATAGTTTATTCAGGCTCAAAGATTGGAGAACCATTTTGGAATGAAGATGGTAGTTATATCAGTTTTGTAGATTTGTGTGCAGATAAGGGAGAAAAAGAACTGATATTATATCATATTTTTAAAAAACAAACTGGAAAATATCTATTGGAAGGAGAAAGACTAGAAGAAATTCAATGGATGAATGAAAAAATATGGTTCTTTGATGGAAATGTAAAAAGTTATGGAGTAATGAATAATGAATGGAAGATTATTGATGAATGGAAAGATAATTGGCTATCTTTACCTAGAGTAGAAAGATCTTCTCAAAGTGATGAATCACTTTGGCAGATTGGAGGAAATTTATGGCTAAGAACGGGAGACGAGAAATATAAGGTGATAACCCGACTTAGTGAACATTCTGCTGATGGGTGGAAGATGACATGGAATGGCTTTGGAAGATGGTCAGTAGATGATCAAAAAATAATTTATAATCGTCATCTATCCCGTAAGAATCTGGATGGTTTTGAAGAGAAATGGGAGATAGGGATGGTTAATAAAACTGATTTTACTAGTCAATATCTTTCAGATGGAAAAGATCCTCAGTGGTTAGATCATTTTCGTTTTATTTTCTTGAAAGATGGTAATTTACATTTGGCTAATCTGGTTACTAGCCAGATCATTGGGTTTAATACTCCTATCCTTACAGAACTTGCCTTTTTGATAAGCTATGACGGAACAATGATTGCGGTGATAGCTGAAGATCAAGAAAAAAGAGTTGGACTATATTTCTATAATATAAAATGATTAGCTCACAAAAAGTATTTAGTCGCACTCAAATGCCATAGA
>JAGMES010000251.1 GCA_023128035.1 Halanaerobiales bacterium
TTTAGCTGGACGAGTTCACTAAAGTTTTTTGATATTTTTTCCAATTGTTAGTTAATTAAATCAACTCCCAATAAATCACCAAAATTATCGAAACTTTTGAATGCTGAAAAATTAAATACACCACAGTGTAATAACTATCTATTATCTGACAAAATTTTAAAGAGTAAATACTTCTGGTTTTAAATGTATTTATCCCCTTTTCTTCAATTATGGACTCATACATTTATACATAATTCTTTGATAGGGTTAATCATAATATGTCAATGTCAAGAGTAGCAAGGGAAGCAAGAAATGAGGTGTCATGGAAATTAAGGCGAATATATAAAGTTTGAGCAATGATCGCTGGAATACTGATAAATATTGAAGAGGAAACACTAGATGAGAGTTCTCTCCTTTCGAGAATTATGTAAGATGTCCTACATAAGAACTGGAATTCAGATGGCATTAATTCTTAAGATTTTTGCGTATAACTTTCAGGTGTATATAAAATGACTTAATAAAGGAAAGAGGTTGCTTGATGAACGAAGTGCTTGAGAACCTATTAAAGTTCTGTCGTCTACCATGTATTGTAGAGCTTTAAATTCATGAAAAAAGCGCAGTCCAGAGAAATAATCTAAAACTCCATACTTACCAAAAAAAGAAGTATTAGATCATTTTGATAATTTTTTGACTTTTAGTGTTACTCAATTAAATTAAAAGGGTAGTTCATTTTTTCCATGATAAAAGCAGTATATAATTATCGGATAATTTTTAAAAAGTTAGAAAGAAGTGTTTTCAATGGCTAATTTTTTTCTGAAGATGTTAAAAAGTATAATCTTCATCTTGAATGGAACCATCCAACTAAAGAAGCTTATCTTTATGACAAAATTGATAATGGTCGAACAAAATGTCGATTATGTCCAAGGGGATGTATAATAAAAAATAACAGTGTTGGCTTTTGTAAAGTTCGTAAAAATATTGACGGAACCCTTTACGCCCTTTCATATGGTAAAGCATCCCATATGACAATTGAAAGAATTGAGACTGAAGCCCTTTATCATTATAGTCCCGGGGCAAAGGTATTATCTTTAGGTAATTTTGGATGCAATCTTGATTGTGTTTACTGCCATAACTGGAAGTTTTCCCAGTTTCAATACACTCCTCCTGAATTAATTCATGAATATACAGCAGAAGATATTATCTCCTATGCTATAAAAAATAATGTGAAAATTCTCTCCTGGACCTATAATGAACCTGCCATTTGGTTTGAATTTGTTATTGATACTTCAAGAAAAGCAAAAGAGTATGGTATCAAAAGCCTTTTTAAATCTGCTTTCTTTTTAAGTCAAGAAGCTATCGAAGAATTAATTAAGGTAACTGATATATTTGCGATTTCTATGAAGGCTATGACTGATGAATATCACCATCAGTTCACTAAAGGTTGGGTTCAACCAATTTTAGATAATACAAAATTGATCCATCGAAGCAATCTCCATTATGAGATAAGTAATTTAGTTGTTCCTGGCTTAACTAATAATCTGGAAAGTTATGATAAAATAATTGATTTTATATTAGAAGAATTATCAGCAGATATTCCCCTACACTTTACAAGATGCCACCCTGATTATAAATGGAAAGTTGATGCCAAGACAGCTGTAGAAGATGTAAAGATAGGCCGGCAGCGTGCTTTAGATAAAGGGCTAAAATATGCATACATAGGTAATGTATTTGGTAAAGATGGAATTAATACATTTTGCCCTAACTGTCATGAACTACTGATCGAGAGATATGGATTAAGTACTTACACTAAAGGTTCTTTGGGCGAATCAGGCCAATGTAAAAAATGTGGTTATCTGACCAATATCAAAGAAATTGGTCAAGCAGACAAACTGATCTCTTTATAGAAAGGAGAATTATCGAGTAAATGCTGAAACACCCAGCCATAAATTTATCATTACCAGAACCAATCCAAAAGAGCAAAGTTTTTCGCTGAAATTCCCTGACTATGTCACCTTAACTGTCTTTATTGTTGAAGATCGTGCCCATTATCCTACAGATATCTTTTTTAAGGGGTAAATTGAAGGGGAGCGGGGTCTAAAGAAGGTTTTTAGTTCTTTCCATGCTCTACTTAGATACCCACGGTATCGGGAACTTTCATCCCTTCAATTCCTGGGATTCTACCTCACGATGGACTCCCTTGTGTTCAGCAACAGGTGGTTAAAGCTTGGCATTCATGGTGGGCACATAAATAAACTCCACTCAATACAAAATTGAGCGGAGTTTTTATTTTACTTAATAAACCCTACCAGTCTCATATATCTCAGTATCTTTACTATATACTCCTCATCTATTTCTGGCCAGTCATAACCAATCTGTTTTAAGTATTTGGCTGTTAAAGTAGGATCTAATTCAACATTTGCACCGAAATCTGTATTTTCCTCTGAAAATAGCCATATCATTTTTTTATAATCCTTCTCCAGTAATCTGTTGATATAGTTTTTGAAAGTATGGTTATCTACTATGTGGATCTTAAATCCATTGAGGTTAAATACGGATACAATTTCGCTAATTGTAATTGTTTTTGGATTATGAAGATGGAATACTCGATTTAGAGCTTCCTCTGTTTTCATAATTTTAACAAAAGCTTTACAAGACTCATCAGCAGGTGCAAATTCAAGAGGTATAATTTTAATCTCTTCCGATATTATACCTGATTCAATTAGAGTTTTAAGCATGTTATAGATCTGATTGTCTTCAATGTTTATCTGAAAATGTCCATCCGTGTACCGTCCAGAAATATTGCCCATCCTATAAATCGTAGCTTTTAATCCAGTATTTATTGCTTTATGAATAAGATTCTCTGCTTCAAATTTCGTTCTAGAATAGACATTATCCTCAAAATTCTGTCCTAAATAAAAATCATTTTCAGTAAAGATTATCTTCTTATTTCCGCTAACTTTTGATCCAATAACTCCTTTTGTTGAGCTATAATGGAGCCAGCAATCATTTTTTAATGCAAATTTTATACACTCTTCTGTACCAGATACATTGACTTTTTTCAATTCTGAGTACAAACCATAATATTTTACCAAAGCTGCTGTGTGAATCACGGTATCAATCTTGGCCCCTAATCTACTATATTTTTCTTCTGATAAACCAAAATTAGTTAAAGTAATGTCTCCAACTATTGGAAATATTCTTTTATCAATCAAAGTAGTAAATTTATCAGGGAAGTACAGATTCAGTAGGTCAAGCAATCTTTCTTTGACACCCAGGCCATCTTTTTCTCGGATCAAACAATAGATATTAGCCTTAGTACTTTCTATAAGTTCATTAAGTAGATGGCTTCCAAAATACCCTGTTGCACCTGTTAATAATATGTCTTTGCTTTCCAGCCTATGAGGGCTAACAATCAAATCTTCAGTTAAGTGATTAGCTACCCCTTTGATTATCTCCAAATTTAGCTCCTCTTTAAAAAAGGTTGTACAACTGATTGTGCAATGATTAATTATCTCTTTTAACTTATCTATTAACAGTGTCTTAAGAATTTTTATTGAGCTTTCAGCCAAATACTTATCATTATAGCTTAGCTTAATCCTCAACCCTTTCTCAAATATAAAAGCATTAAAATCAAGAATATAAGGATAATTGTTTTTCGGATGAATACTAACAGGTGCTTCTTCACTTATCGTGATTAATCTGTCCCTATCTTTTTTATTATCTTCAAAAATCTCTCCAATATTACCAAAATAGTTAAAGGAGATTAGAGGATTTAATTTACTCAGATGTAAATTTCCTTTTAAAAATCTAGCTATTCCATAATCCATGCCTTTATTTGGGACTCTTCTGAGACTCCCTTTTACTTCTTTAATGGTCTCTTCAATACTGCTTTTTCTTTCAAAATAGACAGGATAGATGTTTGTAAACCAACCAATAGTTCTACACAAATCTACATTGGTTATAATCTCCTCTCTACCGTGACCTTCCAAAATTAAACATAAATTATCTAAGTTAAAAGTTTCTGTTAGCGCCATTGTTAAAGCTGAAAGAAGAATATCATTTATCTGGGTATCATAGGCTAGATGTACTTTTGTTAAAAGGGCAGAGGTATCTTCTTTATTCAACTCAACAATTGTATCTTTGAGATCAGAAAAACAATTATCTTTTACCTCTTTTTCAGTAATTCTGGCAAGAGAGGTGGGGTCAATTTTATACCAATATTCCAAATCTAGGTTGGCAGTCTGTCCATATTGATATAATTTATAGCTCCATTCTTGAAAAGAAGTTGTTTTTAACGGTAATTTATATTCTAGAGCTAAATCATATAGATTTGTTAAATTCTCAAGTAAAATTTGCCAGGAAACTGCATCTATAATGAGATGGTGAACTGCAATCAAAAGCCTTTTTCCCCTTTCACCTAAATCAAATATTACAGCTTTGATCAATAAATCTTTTCTTAGGTCAAAACTCTGAATCTTTTTAATGATTTCTCTAAGTAACTTGTCTTGTCTACCATCAGAGAAAGTGCTTAAGTCTACCAATTGAAGTTTAAATTGAATCTCATTCATTCCCCGATTATATTGAATTATCTCATTTTCGTCCATTCTGTAAGTCATTCTTAAACTGTCATGATGTTCAATAATCTTTCTTAGAGCTTTCTCTAATAATTCTAAGTTTACATTCTCCTTTAATTTGAATATATTGCTCTGATTGAAATAATACTGAAATTGTTGCTGGAAATACCACTGTTGAACCGGGGTCAATAAGACTTGGCCCTGTACCTCTTTTTGTGGCACAATAACCTCATTTATAATAGTGTTAACATTTTTTCCAATTCTTCGTATAGTCCGAAGGTCAAAAAGATCTTTAATTTTAAAATTAATCCCTTCAGTAACTAACCTGGCTCTAATCTGCATGGCTTTAATAGAATCTCCACCCAAAGATATATAATCATCCTCAACTCCAATTGGTTCTCTCCCCAAAATCTCTTCAAAAACTTTAACCATCGTCTCTTCTACATGGCCCATCGGTGGTTCATATTTTCCCTCAAGTTGACTTTCATCTACTTCTGGTAAAACTTTCCGATTAATTTTCCCATTTAACATTAAAGGTATTTTCTCTAATTTTATCAAAAACATTGGAATCATATATTCTGGAAGTTCTTTAGCTAAATGTTCTC
>JAGMES010000252.1 GCA_023128035.1 Halanaerobiales bacterium
GCTTTAGCTGGACGAGTTCACTGATCTATTACTAGATATTTCTCTATAATCACGGTTTTCCCTATTATAAGTAGCATCTTCCTTAACTATCTGATATAATATATCTATCTTACATATTGATTAGTTATCAATTATAGCTTCAAGGAGGGTGACTTAAAATGAAAAAAATTATCGGTTTCGATATTGATGGAGTTTTAACCGATGGAGATGGAACCATTTGGGAAGAAGAACTCTTAAAATATTTTAAAATGGAAACAATCCCAAATCCCGATCATCAAGAATGGATGGCTCGTTATGGCTTAAATTATGAGGAGATACAAGAATTCTTTGAAAATTGTTCACATCATATCTTCCCACAATTAATTATGCGAGACGGAGCCGATAAATTACTTCAGGAATTGAAAGCAAATGAATTTACTATTATCTTAATAACTGCAAGAACCATCAGCCCAGAAACCCCAAAATGGTTAGATGCTCATCGTATCCCATACGATCTTTTGATACACGAAAATGAAAAGCTAAAACCATGTATAGAACATCAATTAGAACTTTTTGTAGAAGATAACCTAAAAAATGCGAAATCAATATCTACGGAGATTCCAGTTCTTTTAGTAGATATGAAATATAATCAAGCAGATCATTTATCTGAGAGAATCTATCGAATCAAAGGATGCTCAAATATGCGAGAATTTATCTTTAATTATTATCAAAAACAATCAGCTTAAGATACATGCAAGGTTGACGAATCCTTTTTTTTTGATATAATAAAGTTAGAAAGTAAATATCTCCGTTAGGTGAGGCTCCTATATGGAAAAAAGCTACTGCCCAGAAATGTCGAAAGACGCCAATGGGTCAACAGGAATTGCCGAGATAAGGTTTTTTCTAACGTAGCTGGGTATTAAACCCTACGCCATATAGTGCCAAAACTCAACGAAAGGAGTCTATTTTGTTGCTTAATAAGCAATTAGCTTTAATAAGCAATAGCTTTTCTCTTTTTGTTGGAGAAAAGCTTTTTTATTTACAAAAAATAGTAGTAAAGAAAGGAGGGGGATTCTATGCATGAAGAATTACTTCAAGAACTATTAGAACATCTTAAATTAAACAATGACGTTCAAATCAAAGCATGGTTAGAAACAGTCCATCCAATCGACTTAGCTGAAGTATTGGCTGAAATGGAAGATAAACATATTCTTGAAATCTATGAATTGATGGATTTTGAACAATTAGCAGAAACAATCGAAGAAGCAGATGAAGATATCCAATCTCGATTGTTAAAATTACTTGAAGTTGATGAAATTATTCGTATCTTTTCATTTATGTCTGCTGACAATATCACTGATATTTTAGGTAATCTACCCTTTAATGAAATCAAACTCCTTCTAAAAATGATGAAGGATGAAAATGCTAATGCTATTCGCCTCCTCTTAGGTTATGAAGCAGATACTGCCGGAGGTTTGATGACCACCGAATATATTGCTCTAAAAGAAACTCTTACAACAAATCAGGCATTATTAAAAATAAAAAAAATTGCTCCTAAAACTGAGATTATTGAAACTATCTTTGTGCTCAATGAGTCAAAGCATTTAGTGGGAACTGTGGACTTACGCGATATTTTGATCGCATCAGATCACCAACCACTTACAGAGATTACTGATTATAATTTAATTACTGTGTTAGCAAACACTGATCAAGAGGAAGTTGCTCTTCTTGTTTCTAAATATGACCTGACTGTTATTCCTGTAGTCAATCGTAAAGGTGCTTTACTTGGAATTATTACAGTTGATGATATAATTGATGTTATCGAAGCTGAGAACACGGAAGATATGTTTAAAATGGTAGGTATTAATGAAGAAGAACAGGTAATTAATCCAGTAAAAACCTCTGTAAAGCAACGCCTTCCATGGCTTTATGTTAATATGTTAACTGCTTTTGTAGCCTCCTTAGTTGTTAGCATGTTTGAAGGGTTAATTCAACAGGTTGCATTTTTAGCTGCCTTTTTCCCAATTGTCGCTGCTCTTGGCGGTAATTCAGGACAACAAACACTAGCAGTAATGATTCGTGGTCTAGCTTTAGGTGAGATAGATTTTAAAAATAGTCGAGAAATTTTCTTCAAAGAGATTCTAATTGGGTTAATTAATGGAGTTTCCATCGGAATATTTACTGGTATTATCGCTTTTATTTGGCGGGGAAACCCATACTTAGGCTTAGTCGTCTTCTGTGCTCTAGTTGCAAATATGATGATCGGTGCTCTTATAGGTTCTCTCATACCCCTAGGCTTAAAGTCTATTGGAGTTGACCCAGCCCTTGCTTCTTCTATCTTTTTAACAGCTACCACTGATACATGTGGATATTTAATTTTTTTAATATTAGCCCGTATCTTCTTGAAATTATTGATATAAAATAAAAGGCTATACGGTTAGAATAATCGTATAGCCTTTTTATATAAAAAGGAGGAAAATGAGGAGGTTCTCCTTACTAAGGTAATTTTATAAAAAACATATCATAAATTTAACACGAGAAGAGAAAATTCTCAAAATCCAAAACTATTTTGGTAATTCAATCGTAAATAACGCTCCACCTCCTAGATGATTGCTTACTTTGATTCGTCCACCATGTTCAACAATAATATTTTTTACGATAGCAAGTCCTAAACCTGATCCAGTGTCATTAGCCGTTCGAGCTTTTTCTACCTTGTAGAATCGATCAAAAACTGACTCTTGCTCTTCTTCTGGAATACCTGGACCATGATCACGAATATTAATTTCTATCATCTCATCTTTATCCTCAGCCCAAATCTCTATAACACTTCCTTCTGGAGAAAAACGAATTCCGTTATCTAATAGATTATAAAAAACCTGTTCCATTCTATCTGAATCCATTATTAGCTGCTTTTCCGTAAAATTATCTAATTTTACTGTCACTTTTGCTTTCGTTAATTTAAAGGTAAGACTTTCAATTATATCTTCTATTAATTCCATTAAATTTATAGGTTCTTTCCTTAGACGTTGAGATTCAATTCGAGCCATACTCAATAAGTCATTTACCATCCGAGTAAGCCTTACTGTCTCACGATATATAATCTCCAAAGTATTATATCTAATTTTTTCATCTTGAATTTTATCATCCATCATTAATTCAACAAACCCTTTAATCGAAGTAAGAGGGGTTTTAAATTCATGAGAAACATTTGAGATCAAATCCTTTTGTAGTTGAATCAAGCGCCAACGATTTGTAATATCTTGTAATACAATTACAACTCCCAAGATTGGTTCCCCTTCTCCTGTTGAAATCGGAGAAACAATAGAATGAAAAATTTGACCATTATACTCTAATTCTTGCATTGAGAGAGAATTTTTTCTTTGCACATCTTCAATTTGTTCCTGAAGTCCAGGAAGGTTTTTTAAAACACTTTTCAAATCATTCTCAGTCAAATGTATAGCTTTAAAAATTCGCTGTGCTGTAGGATTCATAACTACTACTTCTCCAAAGGAGTTTAATGAGATAACTCCCTCAGCCATACTATTAATAATTCGCTGAGTCTGTTCCTGCTCAGCTTGTAAAAGAGCAATTGTTTGATCCAATTCTTTGTTTAAATCATTGAAATGATTGGCCAAATCTTCAAGCTCATCTCCAGTATTTACTTCAAGTTTTCCACTAAAGTCACCCTTCTTCATCTGATTGATCATCTTTTGCATAGAAAGAATAGGTCGAGTTAAGCGGCGAGAAAAAACTGAAGCCAGAATTATCGCCATTAATACTCCAATCAAAGCTGAACCTACGATAATTTTGCGAATTTGAATCTCAGTAAAACGAATCTCTGCCATAGGTGTAATTATAAAAAGACCACCTATCACCTCTTTTTCCAATTTTATTGGCATTGCGACCGCAATAATTGGTTGATTTAAGGCATCATTCCAATCGTATTTAATGATAGATTTTCCAGCAAGTAAGATATTTAAATCCTTTTTATAAAGTTGACGTTGAATATTGGACTTTTCATAAATTTTACCATCTCGGTCGATTAACCAGATCGTTGCTCCCAAAACCTGCTCCAAATCCTTAATTTGATTCTCAATTAAGCCAGACCACATTCCTTTACGCATCATTCCCATCATATTATCTGACGATTGAGTATCTCTCTGGATAAATCGAGCAATACTTTTTGCCACTCGTTGACCTTGCTCCATCATTTGTTTTTGTTTACTCATTAATAAAAATCTCTTTGAGAAAAAATTCATCACCATTCCTGTTACGCAAGAAACCACCAGAATCAAGATGAGTGACATTAGCAATATTTTGCGGAATAAGGTTTTATTCAAGTGCTATCACCTCAAATTTATAACCAACACCCCAAACTGTCTGGATATAGCTATAATCAACATGTTTTTTCTCTAACTTAGAACGAAGCCTTTTGATATGCACATCTACTGTTCTATCAGTTCCAACATAATCATATCCCCAAACATTGTCCAATAGCTGCTCACGGCTGAAAATCTGACCTGGATGAAGTGCTAGATCCCAAAGAATATCAAACTCTTTTGGAGATAAATCAACCTCTTCTCCGTTTACACCCACCTTCCGTTTGCTCTTATCAATAACAATCCCTTGAAATGTGATAAAATTATCAGAATTTCCCACATGATTGCTTCGACGAAGTACTGCTTCTATCCGCGCAATCAATTCTCTAGGACTGAAAGGTTTAGTGATATAATCATCTGCTCCTAGTTTTAAACCCATAATGGTATCCATCTCATCATCCCTTGCAGTTAGCATGATAATCGGAATATCATTCTCTTCTTCTCTTAGTTGACGACAAACTTTCCATCCGTCGATTTTAGGTAGCATAAGATCAAGAACCACTAAATCTACAGAATCTTCATCTAATATCCTTAGAGCCTGTGCACCATCTTCTGCTAAAACTACTTCATAATTTTCTACCTGAAGTGTCATTTGTAACAATTGGCGAATACTTAAATCATCATCGACAACCAAAACTTTCATGGTTCTCACTCCTTTACTACTTTTAGCATTTGTATTTTTATTATATCAGATGATTCGACCACAAAAAGTATTTTAGTCGCA
>JAGMES010000253.1 GCA_023128035.1 Halanaerobiales bacterium
CTAGTGATTGATTCAACTGCCGGGACTTCGTTTGATTATTCTGGGGGGTCTATTAAGAATGGTGGCGATTTAAAGTTTGCTTTAGCAGACACATTAACGGGTGTAGTTTTTGATGCTTGTGCTGAAATAGATACTAATGGAGCTACGTTTAATATTGTGACCATTGGTAATACTACTGAGACAGTTACCGGATCTCTTCTTGTTAATACCCAGGTTGAAGGTGAGTCTTGCACTAATATGAAGTTTAATACTTACGGAGCAAACTATGCAATTTATGTAGCTGCTACAGTAACCACCTTTGATATGGATAATTGGATATTTGATGATACCAACAACACCACTGGGTATGCACTGTATTGGCTTGGGACAACGGGAACACTTACGGTTAATGCGCTTAATGGGACTAATTTAGTAACAGCTGGTTGTCTTGCTAATACCGGGGGTGCCGTGGAAGTTGTAGCTAATCCTGTAGCAATAACATTAACAGTTACTGATATTGGCACTACTCTTCCTATCAATGGGGCGAGAGCTCTAGTTGCGGTTGCTAATGGTGATAACTTTCCTTTTGAAGAAACTGTAACTGCAACAAGTTCTTCTTTGACTGCCACAGTAGCGCATACTGCACATGGGTATTCAACAGGTCAAAAAGTTTTAATACTTGGAGCTAATGAACAAGCTTATAACGGTGTCCAGTTGATAACTGTAACAGGTGTAGACGCTTATACTTTTACGTTACTTGAAACAACTACTACCCCAGCAACAGGGACTTTAAATGCAACGACTGTTCTTATAGACGGCACAACAAACGCCAGTGGTATCATATCAGATACGAGATCCTATGGCGCAAACCAATTGATCCAGGGCAGAGTGCGAATGAGTACAAGCTCCCCGTATTATAAAACATCACCACTAACAGGAACAATTGATAGCACAAACGGACTTGGCATTGCTGTTCAAATGATAAGGGACGAATAATGGAACAAGTAACTTTTGTTGAAAACTATGTAGAAGAAAACTTAAAAGAAGATGAAAAATATAGAGAGACATACACTTCTTTAGCCCGCAGGCACAACGCACTTATTTCAGCTTGCAAAGGCGTAGAAAACCAAAACTATAAGTTAAGAGATGCTGCTGAAGTACTGGAAAAGAAATTATTAGAGGCCGGACAACAAGTAGATATAAATAAAAAAATAGTGATGAATGCTTTGACTGAACAAAATTTAATGAAAGAAAAACTTTATGCAGAAATAGCAGTGCTCAAGGGCGAAGTACAAAGGTTGAAAAATGACGATAACGATTAGAGGCGACAAGGGTTCGGAGCTAACCCATTTAGAGATGGACGAAAATTTTACTGATCTAAGAGACGGTGTCAATTTACAGATACCTAAAACACAGGGCTTGGGTATAAGGCTAGACTCTTTAGGGACGCCAGCGTTTGGATGGCATGATATGATTGGCATACCTGTAGTCGATGAAGGTTCCATAACTAAGCCAGACTTGAATGTGTTTGTTGGGAGCATTAAGCAACAGCAATATACTGAAGGCGATGAGCTTTTCACCAAGTTCCACATGCCTCACGACTATGTAATGGGTTCAGATATTTACGTTCACATGCATTGGGCGCACGATTCTTCTTTAGTGACTGGGGGAAGTGTTACCTGGGGATTTGAATTATCATATTCTAAAGGTCACAACCAGGCCATATTCCCAGCTACCACATCAACAGTAACCATTTTACAAGCGGCTGATACGGTAAATTTAAGACAACATATGATTGCTGAAACAGCGGCCAGTGTTGTTGGCGGTAGTGGCACACAATTAGATACTAATGACCTGGAAGTTGACGGGGTCATTCTTTGTAGAACTTTTTTAGACTCAAACGATATAACAGTTAGTGGCGGTGGAATCCCTGAACCTTTTGGTTTTTTTGTAGACATACATTATCAGTCAACAGGCTTACCGACTCTACAACGTGCCCCAGACTTTTGGACGTAATTTATGGCAGATCTTTATGTTAGTACAGGATATGTTAGTGAAGGCTTTATACAGGAAGGTCTTTCAGTAGATTGGGGTAATAAAATAGTTCACATACCCCGATCATTTATGGTCCAAACTCAATCAGTCCCAACAGAAATATTCAGATTAGACATGAACGTATTCAGGCTTGCAACTAAAGACCTAGAAGATTCAGAAACAGGTTCTGCTTTCCCAGATATTACTCAGCAAAATCCTCCCGTTACTATTTCAGGTGCAATACTTGCTCGTGTTGTTGAAATTATAAATGGATATACTATTTCATTTGAAGAGTTAGATTATAGCTATAGGGTTGAAGCAACAAACGCAAACACAAATATAGGTGACGTTCAAAATGTATCTAACGTTTCATTATCAACATCAAATAGTGCTGGGCTGCAAGATTTAAGCTCTATGCAGGCTGCGAGTTTTGGTGGAGGTGTGGCAGTCGACACGACTTCAGCATTTTCTACTACAGTTTATCCTACAGGTACTAGGCAGAACCCTGTAAACAATATGGCATCAGCTTTGTTAATTGCTCAAGAAAGAGGTTTTAGAACTTTCTTTATACTTGGTGATTTACCGCTGACAACTTTGGATTATTCTAATGGGTACATTTTCCTAGGCGACAACGCCATTAGTTCTTCAGTCACTATAGAGGATGCTGCAAATGTTACCGAATGTGAGTTTAGAGAATTATCTATAACAGGAATTTTAGATAACAACAATATAGTTAGAAATTGCTCTGTAAGTTCTTTAACCCATGTTAATGGATTCATATACGAGTCTGCAATAAGTGGAACGATTACTCTTGCGGGAGGAATACAGGCATCTCTTTTGAATTGTTTTTCTGGTGTAGCTGGTGGCGACGTGTCTCAAACAGCAATCGTTGATATGGGGGGCAGTGGACAGTCTATGGTTATGAGAAACTATAGTGGCGGTATTAAAGTTATAAACAGAACAGGGGTAGATGCTATATCTATTGATTTAGTTTCTGGACAAGCAGTTATTGATTCGACTGTCGTAGCTGGTGAGATAACGGTTAGAGGTGTTGGTGTACTTACTAATAATGGGGTAGGTACTTCAACTGTGAACACTGAAGCTCTTATAAATAAAGCAAATATTACAGACGCAGTTTGGAATGCTACGGCATCTAGTTATCACTTAGAGAACACTATGGGCGAAATCCAATACCACCAAGCATTTGCTGGCAGTGTATATATAAGTGTAAACGACGGGCAAGCAGGCACTACTGGTATCATCGGGACAAGGGAGCACCCTGTAAATAATACGGCAGATGCTTTAGTAATAGCAGCAGCACATGGGCTTAATACCTTAAAAATAGATGAAGATGTAACCTTTGGAGCAACGGATGTTATCGATGGCCTGAATATAATAGGGTCACATGCTGTTAAGTCACAGATAACTTTGACAGCGGGTGTTTCAACGACCTTTACCCATTTTCAAGATTGTTTCCTAACAGGAACTGTGGATGGTGACATTATAGTAAGAGACAGTATGGTTGAAGATCTTGTTGACTTTAGAGGGCTACTCCACCAAACAATGCTTCTTGGAACTGTAACATTAACAGGCATAAAAACATCTTATATTCTAGATTGTCATTCAGCAGTAGGCGGTGTTTCTACTCCAAGCATAGACTTTAATGGTGTTGAAAATAATGGCCTTGTAATTAGAAATTATAATGGTGGTGTAAAGTTTGAAAATAAAGAGGGTGACGCAGATGTTTCCGTTGATTTGAACTCAGGCCATCTCAACGTAAATGGTACAGTAATAAATGGGTTAGTATTAGTGAGAGGCGTTGGTAAGTTAACTGATACCTCTGGCGGGTTGGCAGTGGTTGATTCTACGAATCTTCTAAGTCAAGATGGTACTGGAGTAGTGGGAGCTGTATGGGACGAACTTATAGCAGATCATACTCTAACAGGATCTACAGGAGAGGCATTGTTAGCGGCATTGACTCGTAATAAGTTTATAGCACTTAAATAAGGAAGTTTAAGATGATTAAAGTAAAAGTACATCTGTGTGAATCAAAAGGGTTCGTTTCTTGGGGTATAAAAATGTTCCAAGGAATGTGGCGCATGAAAAAGAAAGATAGATTTAACCACTTCGCATTAGAGTGTGAAGGGAATATATATCAATCAGTATTCTCCGGGGTTGAAAAAATACCATTAGAGAAATTCAAAAAAGGTTATAAGACTAAAAGATTTTTCGTTTATGATATTCCAGGGTTCTCATTAGGAGATTTCAATGGCTGGTTTGCAAAGTACAACGGTCGCAAATACGATTTTGGTCAGATACTAGGGATAGCTATAAAGCAAACTCTAGGGTTTAACACTCTTATAGGTGGCAAATCTAGGAGGCTAATTTGTAATGAAGTCTACCTTCTTTGTATGAATCGTTTCGTTGAACAGGTTGTTGACCCAAAGTTTATAGACAAGTATGATTTAAATATGAGTAGAGATATTGCTGAAAGGCACGTTGAGGAAGGAAAATGTTATGCTGAATACGTGGATTAGATTACTGAAAGATACAACTGATGTCTCTTTAGACAATCAGGGAAGTGGGACTATTACCACGGATGGCACTAGTCCTATTTTTTACTTAGGTAAGAAAGCGCCGTTTAATAACTTTTTCGCCTGGATGGATGTTGCTAACGTTAATTCTCTTACTATGACAGTTGAATATTGGGATGGCAAAGATTGGGTGCCGACTGTTGACTTATTAGATGGCTCTAATGCCTTTACTCAAAGTGGTGTAGTACAGTTTAGCCCAGATAAAGATTATGGATGGCAGAGAGTATCTGATACTACCGACGCTGGCGAACCTCCTGAGCTTAGCAGCTTTAAAATATATGATTTATACTGGTTAAAGATTTCATTTTCTGGGGACATGTCTGCAGGATCAACACTGAAACAAATAGCTTATAAGTTTACTGATGAAAACGAATTACTATTAAAGGATAGCGACTTAAATGAATTCCTTACTGCTTTTGGTCTTACTGATTGGACTGATC
>JAGMES010000254.1 GCA_023128035.1 Halanaerobiales bacterium
GATCTGTTTAAAAGTGAGACTATTGAAAGACTTAAAAAACACCTGATAAATATTATTAAAGAAGTACTTTCAAATCCAGAGATTAAAATATCGGATATAGAAATGCTATCAGAAATAGAAAAAGAAGAATTAATATACGGATTTAATAATACCCAAAAAGAGTATCCAAAAGAGAAAACAATATCTCAGCTATTTGAAGAACAGGTAGTAAGAACACCTGATGAGATCGCTTTAGTTATTGATGATAAAAAATTAAGCTATCAGAAATTAAATTCAAAGGCGAATCAATTGGCCTGGAAGTTAAGAGAAAGAGGCATAAAACCAGATGAGATCGTAGCAATAATGGTTGATAAGTCTTTTGAGATGGTAATTGGTATGTTGGGAGTATTAAAAGCTGGAGGAACTTATTTACCAATTGATCCAGATTATCCTTTAGCGAGAAAAGAATATATGTTAAATGATAGTAATAGTAAGCTATTATTAACTCAATCTGAATTTTTAAATCAGCTTAACTATGATGAAGTTCTGGATTTAAATGATAGTAATAGTTATGCTAATAAATATGCCAATTTAGAGAAAATAAATAATTCTAATAACTTAGCTTATGTGATATATACCTCAGGTACAACCGGACAGCCTAAAGGGGTTATGATAGAACAAATAGGTGTTATAAATCTAATCACATGGTTTTCTTCACAATTTGATCTAAATAAGTATAGTAGAATTTTGCAATTAACTAACTTTATCTTTGACCCTAGTGTGGAACAGATATTTGGAGGTTTGTCATTTGGAGCAGCTATATATCTAGTAAATAAAAAAGTTATAGGAAATATTGAGTTATTAAGAAGATATGTTCAAGAAAATGAAATTCAGATGGTAAATTTTGTACCAGGAATGTTAAAAGAGTTTTTAGTACATTACGAAAAAATTTCATCTTTAGAGATCGTAATATCTGGTGGTGAAAAGTTAAACAATCAGCTAAAAGATCAGATTATAGAAAAAGGATATAAACTATATAATCATTATGGGCCAACAGAAACAACAGTTGAAGCATTAGTTACTAAATGTGAGTCAGATGAAGATGTTAAACTAGGAATACCAATAAACAATACTAGATGTTATGTGTTAGATGAATATTTAAAACCAGTTCCTATAGGAGTAGTAGGAGAGTTGTATATATCAGGAGTTGGAGTAGCTAGGGGTTATCTTAATAGACCAGACCTTACAACAGAGAGATTTATTGAAAATCCATTTGTAAAAGGAGAAAAGGTTTATAAAACAGGAGATTTAGTAAAAAGACTTACAGATGGAAAGATAGAGTTTATAGGAAGAAAAGATTATCAGGTGAAGATTCGAGGATATAGAGTGGAGTTAGAAGAGATCGAGAAAGTAATAGTAGCCCATGAGGGCATAAAATCAGGAGCAGTAATAGACCGAGAAGACAATGATGGAGATAGATATTTAGTAGCTTATATAGAATTAGAAACAGGAACGGAAATAGAAGAGTTAAGAAGTTACTTAAAGGAGAAGTTGCCTAGTTATATAATTCCATCATATTTTGTAGTAGTAGATCAGATGCCATTAACAATCAATGGTAAATTGGATAGAAAGGCACTGCTTGATCAAACAGAAGAAGGGTTAGAGAAAGTCAGAGGAGTGTATGTTGCTCCAGCAGATGAGGTTGAAGAAAAGTTAGTCGAGATTTGGGAAGAAATATTAGGAGTAGAAAAGATCGGAGTATTAGATAGTTTCTTCGAATTAGGAGGTCATTCATTAAGAGCAACAACGATGGTGGCAAGAATCTATAAAGAACTGAATGTTGAATTATCCTTAAGAGATGTATTTAAAAATCCAACTATAAGAGAATTAGCATTCGTAATTAAAGAGAAGGATCAGAGTATTTATACGACAATAGAGCCAGTTGAAAGAAGAGACTATTATCCAGTATCATCGGCTCAAAAGAGACTTTTTGTCTTAGACCAGATGAAAGATGGAGATACTTCCTATAATATGCTAGGAGCAGTCATAATCAAAGGAGAGTTGGGTAAAGAGAGGTTAGAAAAAACCTTTGACAAACTTATTGAGAGACATGAAGCATTTAGAACATCCTTTGAATTTATAGATGGCAAACCAGTACAAAGGGTTCATGAAAGTCTAGAATTTAAAGTTGAATATATTGAATTAGATAGGGAAAGTAAATTGGTGGAGCAATATGTAAAAGAGTTTATAAAACCATTTGATTTAAGTAAAGCCCCACTATTCAGGGTCGGTTTGATTAAGATCGAAGAAGGAAAGCATCTATTGATATATGATATGCATCATATAATCTCTGATGGTGTGTCAATGTCTATATTAGTGAATGAATTTTTCCGACTATACAACGAAGAAGAATTAATACCATTAAGAATTCAGTATAAGGATTTTGCTAACTGGCAGAATGAATTATTTGCATCAGAGAAGAGACAAAAGCTGGAAGAATATTGGTTAGATCAATTTGCTGGTGAGATTCCAAAACTTAATTTACCAACAGATTATCCAAGACCAAACATAATGAGCTTTAATGGGGACCAAACTACTTTTAGTCTAGACAAAGAATTAACAGAAAAACTAAATGAGTTGATTCTTAAAGAAGGTGCTACCCTGTATATGGCCTTATTGGCAACCTTTAGTGTCTTATTGTCTAAATATTCTGCTCAGGATGATATAATAATTGGATCACCGATCGCAGGAAGATCCCATGCAGATTTAGAGAATATTATTGGAATGTTTATAAATACATTGGCTATGAGAAATTATCCATCAGGAGAACAAACATTTGTTGAGTTCTTAGAAGCAGTAAAGGTTAATTCTTTAAATGCTTATGAGAATCAGGATTATCAGTTTGAGATGCTGGTAGATAAGCTAGATCTAGATAGAGATATGAGCAGAAATCCCTTATTTGATGTAATGTTTACTCTTCAAAATATAGAGAGTTCCATGAACGAGATTCAGGGGTTAGAAATTGCTCCATATGACTTAAAGGGTAATATAGCCAAATTTGATCTTTCCTTAATTGTAACAGAAACTCCCGAGGGGATGAACTGTGCCTTTGCATATTCAACCGATCTGTTTAAAAGTGAGACTATTGAAAGACTTAAAAAACACCTGATCAATATTATTAAAGAAGTACTCTCAAATCCAGATATTAAAATTTCGGATATAGAAATGCTATCAGAAATAGAAAAAGAAGAGTTAATATACGGATTTAACAATACCCAACAAGAGTATCCAAAAGAGAAAACGATATCTCAGCTATTTGAAGAACAGGTAGTAAGAAGACCTGATGAGATCGCTTTAGTTATCGAGGATAAAAAATTAAGCTATCACAAATTAAATACAAAGGCGAATCAATTGGCCTGGAAGTTAAGAGAAAAAGGCATAAAACCAGATGAGATCGTAGCAATAATAGTTGATAAGTCTTTTGAGATGGTAATTGGTATGTTGGGAGTATTAAAAGCTGGAGGAGCTTATTTACCAATTGATCCAGATTATCCTTTAGCGAGAAAAGAATATATGTTAAATGATAGTGATAGTAAACTATTATTAACCCAATCTGAATTTTTAAATCAGTTTAACTATGATGAAATTCTGGATTTAAATGATAGTAATAGTTATGCTAATAAATATGACAATTTGGAGAAAATTAATAATTCCAATAACTTAGCTTATGTGATATATACCTCAGGTACAACCGGACAGCCTAAAGGGGTTATGATAGAACATCGAGGTATAGCTAATTTGCAGAGATTCTTTGCTATTAGAGAAGAGGATAGAATCGTTCAGTTTGCATCATGTGCTTTTGATGCTTCAGTCTGGGAGATATTCATGGCATTATTGTCTGGTGCAAGATTGTATTTAATCACAAAAGATATTATTAACAATTATGAGAAGTTTGTAGAATTTTTAAATATAAATCGAATAACTATTGCGCTACTACCACCTATTTATTTAAATAATTTAAATCCAATGAAGGTCAGATCATTTCGGAAGATTATCACCGGAGGTTCTGCAACAAACTTTGATTTAGTACAGAGATGGAGTCAGAAAATTGAGTATATAAACGCTTATGGTCCAACAGAGGCAACAATCTGTGCAACTATCTGGAAACCTTTAGGAGAGGATGATTATAGAACTGTACCGATTGGGAAGCCGATAATAAATACAAAAATCTATATACTTAATAAAAACAATCAACTCACACCGATTGGCGTAGCTGGAGAATTATGTATTTCTGGTGAATTGGCAAGGGGATATTTAAATAGACCAGAGCTTACTTCCGAAAAATTTGTTACTAACCCTTATACTGGAGAGAGAATGTATCGGACAGGTGATCTGGTGAGATGGTTACCAGATGGAAATATTGAGTTTATCGGTAGAATAGATCACCAAGTTAAAATTAGAGGCTTTAGAATTGAATTAGGGGAAATTGAAAATCAGTTATTAAATTATCCAGAGATTAAAGAAGTTGTTGTTATTGAACGTGGAACTAAAGACGATAACTATTTAGCTGCATATTTCCTTTCAGATGAAGAGCTTATAGCAGCCGACTTAAAAAAATATTTAGCAGCCAAATTGCCTGAGTATATGATTCCTGCTCATTTTGTACATTTGGAAAAAATGCCTTTAACTATAAGTGGAAAAATCGATCGTAAGAAACTAACTTTAACAGATTTGTTGATAAAGTCAGCGAATAAGTATATTGGTCCAAGTAACGAAATAGAAGAAAAAATTACAAAAATTTGGGAAGAAATATTGGGAGTAGAAAAGATAGGAGTATTAGATAGTTTCTTCGAATTAGGAGGTCATTCATTAAAAGCAACAACGATGGTGGCAAGAATCTATAAAGAACTGAATGTTGAATTATCCTTAAGAGATGTATTTAAAAATCCAACCATAAGAGAATTAGCATTCGTAATTAAAGAGAAG
>JAGMES010000255.1 GCA_023128035.1 Halanaerobiales bacterium
TTCTACATCAATTATTCCAATTTCAAAATATACTCCACCTTTAAATTTTACTTCATCTACTGTTTCATCAGCTACTCCTTCAGCTTTCTCAGACTCATAAATCAGCTTATTGCCCAGTCCATATACATAATGAACAATTCTTCCATTCTCTTCACTCTTTATCCTCTGACCAGTACTGTCATAGATAAACTTCGCTATCTCTTCTTCGTTCTTTCTTACAGTTTCAAGTCGGTTTTTAACATTATAACCATACTCCCAGTACTCTACATAGATACCTGAAGTCTTAGTGTAATCAACTAGTACTCCATTTTCATGAATTCCAACTGCTGCTAAAGAATCATTATCAGATACAACTTCATCTGTTACAGCATCCATTATCTCATAAGCATTACCCTTCTTGACCAGATTGCCTTCTCTATCATAACTATAAGCATAGCTTTTCGTAACAGCTTTCTCATCATGAACAGTCTTTGCTTCAAGAAGTCGATTACTCTTAACTAAGTTTCCATTAAAATCATATCCAGCAGGATAATAACTATAATCTGTCTTACTTATTCCATCACTAGTTACTTTCTTCCACTCTCTGTTTCCAACACTGTAATAACTGTATTCTACAGTCACTTTATCAAAGCGTTTATAAACCTTCACAATCCTATCAGCCAGATTTATAAATTCAGAGAAATCAGCAACCAGACCTTTTCTATCTCTATCATCAAAATTGGAGTGAATCTTACTGAACTGAGTAGATAAATTTTCCTTAAAAGTAATGATTATATTCCCGCCAAGATCTTTTTCAAATACCCAATCATTATCAGGAATCATTGCAAAGCTCAATCCATCATCAGTCTTTAAGATTTGCAGAGTTCTTTTAGTTATCCTATTTGTAAATGGATCAGCCCCTATAACTGCCTTATCATTTAATAATACTACCCTTCCAATATCAGATGTTTTCTCTCCAAACGCTATACCTATACTTCCTGATGCATAATCAAACTTTATCTCTGCATCATCAGCTAAACCAAAGTCAATTCTTTCATCTGCAAGTATATCATTTGGTACATATCCTACCATTCCATAGGTTTCATCATAGAACTGTCCAATTATCTCTGCTTTTGTCAGTCTGTCCAGTCGATCATAATCATAGATATTGCTGTTACGTGTTTTGACATTGCCAACTCCATCATAGGTATAACTGAAATTAAGGGAGCTTTCTGATATATCTTTGGCCTGATTAATCTCATAGCCATTTACTTCAATCTCTTTGACTCTTCCTATTTGATCTAATTCATAACGAGTATTTACACCATTATTATAGCGAATATCAGTCAAACGATTGTCCTCATTATACTCATACTCAAGCCACATAGAACTATTTGGATACTTAATTCCTGTTACATTTCCAGCGGCATCATATCTGTAATTAACAATATATTCTTCCATGTCATAGCTTTGATTTGTTTGAATAAAGTTTCCTGTGTTTGTTATCTCTCTTGTAAGCTCAGTTACCTGATTTAATGAATTATAATTCATCCTGATTCCACTTATTTTGATTATCGAATCATCGGCTTTTACTCGATATGAACCACTTTCTGTAATACTACCTACTGAACTATAGCTGTACTCTGTCCATTCATTCTTCTTCCAGTTCAAGTCTTCTGCTATATCTGTATTTGTAGAAACTGTATCCTTATAATAATCTCCGTCATAACTATAGTAATCTACCCTTTTAGCTAAACCTCTTAAATCATAGCTGTACTCTTCTTTGATCCCTCTTGGATTGATCTTATACTTCAAACCCCCACTCAGATAATATCCATAATAGTCAGTGAGATTTTCACCATTTACCAGCTTACTCTCTTTCATCAGATTCCCTATCTCATTATAAACATAATCAATCTCACTGCCATTACTCATTCTCTTTTTAACAAGATTTCCATCTGGATCATAGAAATAATATGTATCTACAGCTACCGCTGGTTCATCTACTCTGATAAGTCTGCCAAGATTATCATATTCCCATTCTGTTACATTCCAGTTGTCATCTCTTTCATAGATTACATTATCCATAGAATCATATTGCTTAAATATTGATGCTCCATCTGGTTGAATGATCTCTTTGACTCTATCAAATCCATCGTATCTGTATTCTACTATGTTGCTTAGGCTATCTTTTACAAAACGTGTATTACCTACCTTATCATATTCATAAGAAACTTGAGTTTTATTGTTCAACAATTCTTCTTTCAATAGATTCTGAGGATAATAGTTATAGCTTTTTGTAAAGAGAGAAGATTCTAAACCACTCTCATCAATCTTATAAAGTGTTTCCGTTTTTAGATTGCCAACTCTATCGTATGTATATCCTATTTTGCTTCTTTGCGTGGTGTCAACATCTTCATTCTGCACTTGTGGTGCAATCTCAAATATCTTTCTACCCAGAGTATCATACTCTATCTCGGCTGTTAAATATGGAGAGAGAGCGTATTCTTTTTCATTCAAAGAAATTTTTTCCATGAAGCATCTGCTGCAGCTATCTCAACTATTCCTCTAGCATCAGTTACAGTAATCTCTTTTCCGATTAAATCATACTGATGATAATTGATAAAACTTTCATCTCCAGCCTGAATAATCTCTGCTGTAACCCAACCTATTGGGTGATACACCTTTTTCTGGACTTGATAGAGAACTCCATCAATTATGTTTGTATTATTTTGATCTCCTTCTACACCTTCCTCTACCTTTGCCATTACTTTCACAGTTTGGCCTTTTCGGTCATAAAAACTTAATACTGCTCCGCCCTCTGCATCTTTTACCTTGATCAATCTTCCCAATGCATCATACATTATTTTTACTTCTGAATGATAGTTAATCGGTTCATCTTCTTCTGGCTTTATAACTTCAATTTCTGGAAGGATATTTGACGCTTACCCAAGAATTAGATTTTCTCTGTCATCTAAAATAGGTACACCATTTTTACCTTTTAGTGTTATTTGGCTCAGATAAGCCAAACTATATCATCATATTCCATAGTTGTTATATTGTTTAATGAATTCCTTACTTCAATTTCTGTGAGTTCAGTTTAAATCAAATTTGGCTATTTATACACAGCATGAAAGATTATACTATGAATACTTTATTCATTATTGGTAGTAAAAACATAATCATGGTTTGATTAATATATCAAATGACTGAAAGGCAGTTGAAAATGGGAGAAGTGGATCATCTATATAGTCAGGCAATAGATCCACTAACATATATTAAGTAAATCTGGTTGTAAAAATATGGCAGAGAACTCCTGTGGGCTGTCACTTTTTAAAATTTCATGAGGAAAGGCTACTTGTGATTTATATAAACTATACCATAGAGAAAATGTTAAAATTTTTCAGATTTCTATTGAAAAAACAAGGTTTAAGAGTTAATGCAACGCTAGTGATAATACCTATAGCTAAATCTTATCTGTGATTTTAGATTATATAAATTATAAATGCTAAAAGATGATGAAAAGAGTTAATTCTCTTTCCATCACCTTATTTAGGTATTGTTTTGCAGTGAGTTTTAGTTAAATTATGTAGCTAGATATTATTTTAGTAAATTCCTCTACATCACATCCAATCGTACTTGTTAAAATAAATATAAATCAATATCCAACTCTGCACCAATATCATTCATCAATTCAATAACTGTTGACTTAATCCCGATAATCGGTTTAACATCATTCTCAATATTAATTGTAACAAGAATTAGGTATTCAAGTTGTAACATTTTTTTTAATCTTATCAATATATCTTTTTTAGGGCAAAGAATCTCTACTAGTTTTAATAATTGGATATTAATATTTAATGTTTCTTCACTACCTAGACCATAACTCCAGCATGTATCTTTTCTTACAGTATTTCTATTAGGGACTTGCTCGCCTTTTACCCAGTGCTCTGTTGGTAAAATGTCTAATTCATTAGTAATTATATCAAGTTTAAAATCTTCACCAACAATAACAATTTCAACATTCGCATTTGTACTCATTTAGAAATCCCCCTAAGCTATTTAATAAATTCATAAGTTGGTATTGGTTCTCCTATACCTCCCTTTCTATATATCCATAACATTCCACTATCCTTATCTACATAGATATCAAAATGTGCTATGTTTTTCTTACCAATGAAATCTTGTTTAAGAGCATGAGCATCAATACCTTTATTCTTTAAATATTTATCCTTTACCATTTTAATGTTGCTAGGTACATACCTTTCAGCAGCACCTACAGTATTTTTTCCAAAACTACCCGTTGAAACATTATTTCTAGCTTTACCCGTTCCCTGAACCATTTCATCACTAAATCTTTGTAAATCATCAAAGAATCTTACTGCATCATCAGCTGAATTCACACTCCCTATCAAACCCCTTGCAGCAAGTATCCCTTTTAATTCTTGATATAAAGCTCCTCCTAGCTCTATATAGCCCATCCATTCCAAACCTCTATAAGAAAGTTTAATCGATAAGTAATTATAATACTCTTCTGGATGTTCTAAAACCCATCTTAAACGCTCATTCTTATATTTCTCTGAGCTTTTATATCTTTTTATCAACCAATCATCTAATCCAATATTTTTTTCTGATAAATATAATACACCATATTTACCAAGAAAGTCCTTAGTTTTCGGATCAATCTCTCCTGTAACATCTAGATTAGCATTCGCTTGGAATAAAGCAACGTACAATGAAAGATCCAGTTTTTCTTCTTCTGTACCTTTTACATCTAGCCATTGAATTTCTAATGCTAATGCACCAATATTAAAATCTGGTTCTGGTTCTTTTAAGCTTGACCAGATCAAATCTGAACCATAATACCACCTATATACATTTCCTACTTCTCCATTAAATCTCGGTTCATGACCTGACGGGTCAATAAATTTCACAGTTGTCAAGTCAAGACTATCATGGTCAGCTCTAACGAGTAAAATATTA
>JAGMES010000256.1 GCA_023128035.1 Halanaerobiales bacterium
TTACAGCCTGCTCACTTAAACCATAAAACTTTTTCACATTGAGATTTTGTTTTATCCATTTAAAAAAGAGCTCAATCTGCCAGCGTTTACGGTAAATCATGCTAATTTCTTCGGTGCTTAAGTCAAAATCATTGGTTACAATTATGATTGGATTATCGTTAGTATCTCTAGTCTCAATAAGTCGTAGTGGGTTCTTCATCTTTGTAGTACCCTCTTTACCTAGATATACTATTCGTTCCTCTAGATGACTTTCCGGATTAGTTTCCATCTCTTCAACAACTTCGATTATGGCATTGCTTTTTAATCGAAGTTGTTGAAGCGGATATTACTTTCACAGTAAGAGTCAAACTTATCATAATCTAAATAACCACGATCAAATACATTTAGAGCACCATCTGTATCAACAATCAAATTATCCATTTGAGTTTTATCAGCAGGTTTAGCAGGAGTTGTAATTGCCTGATCTGGGATAACTCCATCATCACATAGGATTACTCGTTGATGCAATTTAATACCACTTTTGCTTTTTCTAAATACAGCCCACCTATATTTAGATAAGCACAAGCTGATTGTTGAAGCATCGATTAAGTAAATCCTACCTAATCCTTGTCTAAGTACATTGAAACCAATGTCAGAACTATATTTTTTAATGATCCCCTGGAATAATGACTGAACAATATCGGTAGGTAAATCTCGCAATTTACGCGATAGCTGTGCTGGACTAATGGATTCTAGATCAATTAGTTTTTTATAATTATCATTATTTAGTTGATTGCTAATTTCACGCAATCCTTTGTGTTGATTTAACTGAGCAAAAATGAATAATTGGATCAGTTGTATGGTTGTAAGTTTTTTAACATACTTGTCAACCTGGTTAGAAAGTAATGATTCTAAAAATTTTTTCTGAAAAATCGGTTCAAACAGTTGAAAAAATGTGGTTTTTGTGATATCTTTGTTCATAGTGGTTCTCCTTATTTTTAGAGATTTGGGCAAAAACTATCCTAACTCTAATTATAAGGAGTTTTTTCTATTTATTCAATTAAACTAATCACATTTGGGTCTTGACAATTCAATATTTTTTTATGCAACGCTAGTGACCCAAAATATTTAGATATATGCAAAACTGCCTATAATAACTCGGTTGTGAATAGTATGGATAAACTTCTCTGCTGGTTAGAAAGTAAATTATTAGAAGCAGAAAAGAGGCAAGGCTGGAATAGGATTCTTGATCAACCAGCTAAAGAAAATATTGAACTATGATATCTAATATTTATTTTTATGAATTAAGAAGTAGGTGTAAATTAATAGGTGAGAATTTTCAATGGAAGCGGAGAATGGGTGGACATTATCGTAGAGTTGTGGGCAAAAAAGAAACACAGTTTGAAGAACTGTCAAGGGAAAATTATTTTATTCATGAAAACGATTGGGAATGGATTTCGTATCAGGAAAAAGAAGTTGAAGAGATTGTTTATAAAAAATTATGTACACATCAATTAGATTTTAAAAAGTTAGGAGAAAAATTCAACTTTGATGTTAAACCAATTGTTGCCTCAGATATATATTGTCGAGTTGTAAAGCTCAATGGCCAAATTCAGCATGAGGATTTTACTAATTATTACTTTGGTTTAATCATAAATATTAATAAAGATAACCGTGAAATAATTATGTTGGATATAAAAAATGATCTAGAAAACTTAGATATAGTTCCACATATAAAAGATAACATGGTTGAAATTAGTAATATATATTCTTTGCCAGAATTAAGTATTAAGTCAGGTGAATATGATATAATTTTTAATCATCAAGTTAGTGGCTTATTTGCTCATGAGATAATTGGCCACTTAGTAGAGAGAGATAATATTGAAAAGTATGGAGGTTGGAAGATTGGTGAAAAAATTTGTAATATTAAGTTAACGGTTATTGATGATCCAGGTTATCTGCATTTTGTGGGTTCATATCAGTTCGATGATGAAGGAACCAAAAGCAAAAAAACTATTTTATTAAAAGAAGGAAAAATAGTTAATGAGTTGAATAATATTGTATATAATACTATAGAGTTAAATGGAAATTCTCGAACTACAGACCCATTTAAACGACCAATGGTTAGAATGAGTAATACATATATTCAGCCTAGAGAATCAGATGAAGAAGATATTATTAGAAATTTCAAAAAAGGCATAATTTTAGATAAAGCATTTCATGGTGGCATAGATTGGGAAAATGGTCTATGTTTTATTCAGGGTCAGGGAAGGTATATTGAATGTGGGAAAGGAAAAGGAGTTGTAAAAAACGTAGTTGTATGTGAAAAGATAGAAAAAATATTAAATAAAATTGAAACTGTAGGTAATAAAACGATCTGGTCGAGTGGATGTTGGTGTAAAAAAGATAACCAGGAACCTATACCAGTTAAATATGGAGGGCCAGTATTGAAATTAAAAGATGTATGGGTTATTGTTAGGGAATGAGGTAAGTAGGATTGGGAATAAAGTTTAATAATTTATAATCACAAGGAGGAAAATATGGGTTTATTAAAAAATAATTCAAATTATAGAAAAATTATTATTTCGCAATCTCTGTCTAGATTTGGTGATAATATTGAATTTATAGCATTACTGTTGTTGGTATTTAAATTAACTAATAGTCCAATTTCTATGGGACTAATTGCAATTCTAAGTACGATCCCAAATATTTGCCTAACTGCAATCGGAGGAGTGTTTGCCGATAGATATAGTCGTAAAAAAATCATGTTTATTACCGATATTTGTAGAGGGCTTACTATATTAAGTGTTCCCATAGCATTTTATTTTAATGTATTGACTCACTATCACTTATATATTGTAACATTTGTCGTCTCAATTTTCGAGAGTATTAATTCACCTGCTCAAGGAGCAGTAGTTCCTTCTATAGTTTCAAAAGAAGAACTAATTCAAGCCAATTCTTTGCTTTATTCTTTTTTTCAAGTTGTGGGTATTATTGGCTTAGCTGGAGGAGGATTTTTTGTTGGAATGGTAGGCTTTATTGGTGCTTTTGTTTTTGATGCTCTAACTTTTTTTTGTTCTGCATCAGTTATTCTTACAATGAAAATTCCATCAGTTGTTAGAAAACAAGAAATTAATAAAAAACAGAGTATATTAACAGATTTATTTGAAGGTATAAAAGTGGTGAAAAATTCAAAGATTTTAGTTTTTGCAGCAGTGATTTTCTTTTATCTAGGTTTGATGTGTGGTCCTTTTGACATAGTAGTTCCTTTTTTTGTAAAATTATTGACGGATGACCCAGGATCTCAAAGTACATATATAGGTTTAATTTTTGGAAGTTTAAGTATTGGAGTTATTTTGGGAACTATTGTTGTAAAGAAAATAAATGAACATCTTCCTATGAATCAAATTATTTTACTTTGTTCCATTATTCTAAGCATTTTTTATATAATTTTATCGAAAGTATTTAATGTGTACATTATGTGTTTGGTTATGTTGCTTTTTGGTATTTTTGTATCTGTTATGAGGATTTCAGTGATTTCTGAGGCATATAAGAATGTTATAGATGAATATCGAGGAAGGTTCTCATCGCTGATTAGATTGATAGCTTTAAGTTCTAATCCTTTTATGGCTTTTTTTAGTAGTATTTTATTGAGTTATATAGGGTTAGGTAAATTTTATTATTGTTTATTTGCTATTGGCTTTATGTTTGTGCTTGGTTTTATTTTTTATGGGAAAGAAATATCTGTTTCAACTAAAGCTGCTTAAAAAAAGAATTTCGTTGGTTAGCCTAATTTAGGCAGGGATTTATACTACTTATAATTTTGTAAAATATATGACCATGGTTCCAAAATAGGAATCTGGTCATATTATATTTTAGACCCTTTTGCGTATTTTGTTTAAAAAAAGAGAAAAGATAAACGATAATTTTGGAGGAAAAATTGTTACCTTTGTTGAATTTCACTAAAGAAGGTTGTCATAAAAAGGGGGGTGAGAACTTTAGGAATATGAATGGAGTTAGAAGATGCGGAAGTATTGGTTCATGATCTGAATCATACTTTGGGAAAACTATAAAATTTCTTTACAATTTACAGGAGTTGGTGGTTATGTTTAAAAATTCATGGAAACGATACAATCATTTATTGATTCTTGGCTACTATGGTGTTATAGGTTTATTATACCAGACTTTTAATCAATTTATTGAGCCAAAATATTATGTATATTCCATTCTTGATGACTATGTTCCTTTTCTAAAAATATTTATAATTCCATATCTTTTCTGGTATATCTACATAGGAATTGCTCTTATTTATTTTGGTTTAACTTCAAAAGAAGATTTTATTAAGCTGACGTTATTTATGTTTGGTGGAATGACCATCTGTTTTTTCATTTACTTTGTTTGGCCTAATGGTCAGAATTTACGACCTTTAGTAAGTGATCAGGATCTTTTTTCTAAGATGATTTTGAATATATATAGCAAAGATCGACCGACAAATGTTGCACCTAGTATGCATGTTTTAGATTCCATAGCTGTTCATGTTGCAGTAATGGAATCGGAAAAATTAAAGAACTATAAATGGCTTCAGCGTGCTTCTCTAATATCAGCAATTCTTATTTCTCTATCGACTGTTATGATAAAGCAGCACTCTGTTGTTGATGGATTTTTTGCAGTAATATTAAGCTATATTCTTTATAAAGTTATTTATAAAAATCAGAGTCAATCAAAGCAGTCTTTTAATAAAAAGGTGTTGTCTACTTCGAGAGCAAAGTGAACTCGTTCAGCTAAAGCTGAACATCGGGGCTTCAGTAGGGGATTCTACCCCCACTGAAGATTAAAAGCAATTCCCCCCACTTATAGAAGTGGGGGTCTTATCTCTAAAGATAAAAGTCAATTATTTTAAACTATTTAATGTAA
>JAGMES010000257.1 GCA_023128035.1 Halanaerobiales bacterium
TAGTACTTTGCCAGTTACTCGAAGGCTGATACGCCACAGTCGATAATGAGTACTCATATCTAACAATCGGAGCATAAGATGGCTCACTTTGCCATTCAAAGAATAATTCCTCACTATCTGTAGAATATTCGCCTACTGTTTCTAAGTTAGTAATCTTTGGTTTCTGTAAATCAATCAAAACTCCATCACTTCTAGAAATCGCCGAACGCAAACCCGAATTATCTGTCGCTAAAGCTGTGAAGAAATAAACATTACCTTCTAATAAGCTCAAATTAGATACAGTTTCTTCGGCACTCGTAATCTCTACCCAGTCCATAATAGATGTAGAATCTTCCCATGTACCGATAGCAAACTTATATCCAAATATTCCTGATTCATCATCTCTTGAATAAAAATGAGCTGTTAATTTATCTATAAAATCCTGACTGTATCTTAAATCATCAATTATTGGAGTAGTAGGTGCTTCAACATCTGCCATAATTCCAGCGCTTATGCCAATAGATTTAAAACCAACTTTATCAATAGCTTTAATAGCTATATAATAAGTCTGACCATTCTCCAAATTTAAATCAATCAATTCCAGAGTAGTCGCCAAAGGATCTCCAGTAATCTCAGCTACTGGTTTCCATTCTGCCATAGTTGCATCTTTAACAGTCAGATAATCATAATAATATTCTAAAGTTCCTGACTCTAAATCTCTTTTAGTCCAAACCCAACTTGCTTGAAGTCGATTCAATTTATTCGTATAATTTCCTTCAGGCAAAACCAAAGGTATCGGAGGAGGAGTTTTATCTATTCTAAAACCATCCCCCATCTTTATAACTTCCTTACCAGCACCATTTGTTGCTTTTACAGTTAAAAAATATAGTTCGTTTTCAATAAAGTTATATCCTTTTAAAACAACCGAATCCTGAATTCCTATTTCAACCCAGCCTTCTGTCAACTCTCCTCCACCACGAGTCATACCAATCTGATAACAATATTCACTGATTTCTGATTCCAAATCCATAGCTTCCCATGAAAGATACACATTATCTTCTTTAAAATATTCTCCATCAGCAAATTTAACAAATATGGGCGCTGTGCAATCTAAAGTGACTCCATCACTATAGGAAACTGGTTCAAACAGACCATTTTCATTTTGACCTAAGACAACATAATAAGTTTCTCCTGATTCCATTACTAAATCATTTGATTCGCTCATAGTCAGACTAACATCAGGTAGTTTATGAGGATTTTCTAAATTCAAATTTTCTACCAATACAAGTCCATTTTCATCAATAATCTGATACTGATAACTCTCATCCAATTGTTCCTCATCTGTAAAAAATACAGAGAAGTGAATCTCTTTTCTATCTATATAAATTCCATCATCTTGGACAATTGGCCAAGGAGTCAACGTAGTATTAATCTCTAATGGGTTGGATATTTTTGTAGATTTTAAGCCAACCTCATTTGTCGCTTCAACTGTAAGATAATATATTCCATCATTAAGACTAAGATTTTCAATAGTTGAACTTATCTCTTTATCGCATAAATCAAATTTTAACCAGCCATCTTTATTTCCGCATAACTTAGATGAAATATCTTTGCCACCTTGAGTTATACCTATACAGTATCTCAATTCAGATAAATTAATCTCATCTTTAATTTTAAAGTAGAATTTCAGATAAGTCTGATCCCATTGAACCTGATATTGATTTGTTCCAGGTATAATATTTCCGACCTTTAAAGATTCAAACACTGGTGCAGTTGAATCAATCACAATCGGAACACTGTCTTTTAAAGTTCCATTTCCCAAATAATCTTCAGCACTAACTACAAGATAATATTTTTCACCATCTTCGATAGAACATTCACTAAGATTAGATATATCTAATTTCCAATCAGTAATATTTTCTAAGTTTGTAACAAGCGCGTATTTTACCGAAGCCACTCCAGAACTCAAATCAGTTACTTCAATTTGCAAAGTCAACTCACTTAAATCTGTTAAGAGATACTGCATAGGAATGTTTCCAGTCTGATCTAAAAATTTAATTTCAGGTGCCTGTACATCAACAATTACACCATTAGAAACAACAATCGTTTCTCCTCCTACTTCATTACACGCTTTGATAGCAATAAAGTATTTTTCACCTTCTTCAAAGTTTTTAGCTGCACTAAGATTATAATGATTTTCAATTCCCTCTTTAACATCAATAGATTTCCAATATTCTGCTGATAAATTTTCAACCATTGGTAATTCATCTTCAATCACAATCGCATACTGAATACTATCAATCTGAGTTTCTTCATCCGTAAGAGCAAATGTTGCAAATAGTTCTTCTTGATTTCTTGTATAAGTCTCTCCATTAACCAATGAGCCATGAACTTTTAAATCAGAAACCACAGGTTCAGTCTGATCAACTTTAAATATATAAGTTTTAGGTTGACTAATATTTCCGATATTATCTTCTGCTACAATATAAAGAGTATTGATTCCATGAGGAACTGAAATCGTTGTGTCAGACAATATAGTAACTTTATTTGATTCCTCATTCCAATAATAATAAATACTTTTTAATCCACTACAATTTCCATCAACTATAGCTGAGTTTTTATCTACAGCACTAACAACAACAGTAGCATCTTTAACAAAATTACCCTCTAAAACTTTATCTCTAATCTCAAGCGGTAGTTCAATATTAATTTCTGGTGCTGTGATATCTACTGTAAACTCTGCCTTTTCAGAGATAACACCTGGCACTTCCATGTATTCATCAACAACACCTACTTGATATGAATATGTATAACCACCCTTTAAATTATTGGTTAAATGATAATAAATATTAGAATCATTTGCCTCTTCCCATTCTACAATTGGAACTTTTATTCCATTTTGTTCTTCTTCAATGTAGTAATAATATCTTAATCCATCACCATCTACATCAATTACTGATTCTGTTTCTAAGGTTGGTCGCAATTGATTAATAAATCCCTCTACTGTAGTTATAGGAGTTGAAGGTAGGTTATTGGATAACTCTACATCCTCCCAGGAAATAGTTGGATTAACATCCTGAGATGGTGAACTATTACAAGTTTGAATACCATAACGATAATTTCCATGTGGTTCTACATAATCTAAATAGGTTGCTATTGAAGAATCAATCCAATCGCTAATAATCTCTTCTCCTGTATTCTGATTCTGGCGAATAATTTTATAAACATGAGAGTTTTCTGGAATAACAGATAATTTAATATAATAAGCATACTCTCCTAAAAGATTTTGTTCATAACCCATTTGATTCAAGCTAAGCTTTCCTACCGAGGGTAATGACCAACCCGAATAAGAATCTGACACCTCACTATAATTACCTGCTTTATCATAAGCCATCAATTTTACTTCATATTTTTCGTTTTCCCCAATTTCAGTTATCGTGTAACTATTTATATTTCCATTGACGTTTTTTGAACTCCAGTTTTCGGTATCTACTTTTTTATAATAAATTTTATAATAATCAATTCCACTACACTCATCTACACCTGAATTCAATTTGTCAGTACAATTCCATGTTATATTTACAGAATGTACTCCAGCCTCTAACTTAATATCTTCTGGAACACCTGGTGAAGTAACATCATAAATAAGCTCACATTGATAAGAATCTTCGCTAAGATTTCCAGCAAGATCTTCTGCTTTCATATATATTATTTGTTTTCCTTCAACTTTAGGTAGAGAAAAAGTATGAGTCTTTTTCTTATCAATAGTATGAATTACATTATCTGCATCAGACCAGAATTTAAGTTTAGTAACATCACTATCAGTAGTAATAATATTTGATATAATTACTTCTCCTTCTTTTCCCACAAAATTTTTGTCTAAAGAAAACTCTACTCTTAAAGGAGGTATTATATCAACAGTAAATTCTCTGTTAGCTGATAAAGTTGTATTATATGAATCGCTAACAGAAACACACCAGTTATAATTACCATCTGTTAATGTAGGCGTATAATACTTTTTCCCAGTTTGATCAGTTAATGCATTATATTCTTCTTCATTCACAATAAATTTATATGTTAATAAATCATTGTCTAAGTCAGCACTTTTATTTGCTATCAACTTAAATTGATCTATGTTATCACAATTAATATATGCACCATCCTCTGGAGATACCAGTTCTGGTACCGATGGAGGATTATTATTTATTTGAATTGTTCCATACTCAACCCATTCTGAATAATCTGGTGTACCAGTTTTACTATTAGAAGTACGAATCTTAAAAAGATATACTTCATGTTTTGAAAGATTACTTAAGTATTTTGTATAACTTCCACCATAAGACGTTGAAATAGCTCCAACATCAATAATTTTTTCCAAGCCTCCTAATGGCTGATACATAATCTGATAACCTGCAGCACCCTCTCCTACAGAAAGAAACTTAATCGCTGCTCCATAACCAGACGTTATGCTACCATATGTACTAATATTTGTAATTAATGTCAGTCTCGGGTCAGTATAAACAGTTTTGGTACTCGAAAAATCGGAATGGTTTCCTGCATTGTCCCATGCACTTACCGAAAAAATAACTTCTTCGTTATATCCACCCTGATATAAATAATTAGTACCCTCTATTTCTTCATCTAATATATTACCATTGATCTTAATCTGATAATTTTTAATCCCACTGCAATCTTCTTGTGAGGACTCCCACTCAAAATGAATGTCTTTATAATTTTGTTTTTCATATCCTATATCTTGCGGTATTCCTGGATTTTCAATATCAATCACTAAAATTCGCCAACCCTTTTCTGACGGAAACGAATTTTTATTTTCACATTTATCTATTGATACTACATCTAAATGTATGCTATCATATTTTTCCCATATTGGTT
>JAGMES010000258.1 GCA_023128035.1 Halanaerobiales bacterium
TTTCAGGCTTTTTGTGGGCTAATCACAATATTAGTTTGGGCAGTACTAAAAGTAAATGCAGGATCTATTTTATTTTCACCAGATTCCTCAATACTACAAAAAATGCCTAATGTCCTAGAGTCATGTCTATTTTTATCAACTAATAGATTAATATTCCTAAAGTATGGGTGTGGATTTATCCTTCTAAACATATTTTTAATAAATTCCTCTTGCTCTGCTATAATGCTCTCATTCATTTCCTGTACAACCTCTACTACAGATTTCTCTAGTTTTTCTAACTCCACTATAGCATTTCTTAGTTTTCGAACCTCATCATTATTTTCTTTCAAATCACTTTTTATCTTAGTTAGCTTCCTTACATTATCATTATTCGTTAACATATCTTTAATTTCCATCACTTTGGTTTCAATGTAACCCAATCTATCTTCTGATTTCTCTAGTTTTTCGTGTTCCAGTATAAGTTTCTTAAGCTTCTCTTCAACTGAGGTAGCTATATTTTCTTTATCAATTCGATTTTTTGATAACTTATTTTCAAAGATACTGAGTTCTGTTTTAAATCTATTTAACTCTTGTTGATAGTCTAAATTAATCTTGTCAATTGAGTAGCCAAGCTCGGTTATATCTTTTTTTACTTTATCTAACTTCTCGGTTAATTCATTATTAATCTTATCTTTATCAACAGGAAGTTCTTCTGCTTTAATCAAGGATAAAATTTTATCATTCTCTTCTAACATATTCTCTAGTTTATTCTCAATCAGACCTGCATTATTTTTCTTTTCTAGTTCACTTTCTTCGAAGCCAAGTTTAAGAGTTAATAGATCTTTTTTAACTTCTTTCATAATTTCTTTATAATATTCAAACTCTCTTTCAAAATTACTCTGGCCTAAAGTCAGTTTTTCATTTACCTCTTTTAATTTCTTTTCTAATTCCTTAAGTATCGACATCCTCTCATCAATGATTGGGTTCGACTGTGAGAGTCTATCTTCTATTACTTTTAGTAGGCTTGTAGCCTCAAACTCCCTATTGCATACAGGACAATTAATATCAATATCTCGATCTACTGAGTTAGTTTTAATATAATTTAATGAGTTAGTTAATATATCCTTTAAATCATCTTCAAGACTACTCAAAGATTGAATTTCATTTTTTAAAGACTTTATCCTATTCTTTAGACTTGAGTTTTCTTTATCTAATCCTTCTAACTTTTGATATATAACTTTAAGTTTTCGAGTAAAATGTTTAAGACAATTTTGATAGACATTGTTTAGATTTCTAGTATCTTCAATATCTCGACCTACAGGAAAAGTATACTCAGAGAAAATAATAATGCCTTTATCCTTTTTCTCTAAAAGTATGTTATGATCATCTATGACCAGCTTTAATCTTACATCATCAATAGCTTTAATAATATTTTTTATTTTTACTTCTAGAATATTTTCTAATTTTTTAAAGCCTTTCATCTTTTTATTTTGCTTATTTAATTCTCCAATAATTTTATCAGTCTGATCTTTATAAGATAACAATTGTTCACTTTGAAATTTAAGTAATCTTTTCTCATCATCCAATTTTACCTTTTCTATCGCATATGCTTTGTAAGTTGATGAATTTTTCTCAATATAGCTTAAGCTATTATATTTTTCCTTTAAGGAAATTAAACTACTAATTTTTTTACTTTTTGTAGATTACTATAATAATTTTTTTCTTCAACTTTTAGAGCTTCAAAATTTTCTTCTTTTTTATTGTTATTCTTAATTTTCGAATTAATATTGGCTTTAACCATCAAAATATCTTCTTTAAATTTATTTATACTGTCCAGTAAATCATCATAGTCAAAGATTATTGGATCAATGTCATACTTTAAACAAATAGAATTAAATTCCGATAGCAATTTTGAAATAAATTCATCTAACCTATCCTCTTTACCGATATTAAAATCCTTTTTGACTTCAATTAAGTTATTTAAAATATTAATTTCATTGTTCGAGCCTTCTATCTTTGTTACTAGATTAGCCTTTTTTCCATCAGCATGATCGCGCACTTTTTTAATTTTATCTTTATATTTGCTAAAATCATCTGTTCCGATCAACGTAGAAAGCTCTTTATAACGTTCTGGACTTTTTAATCCCTGTACAAAATGTTTCAATTTATCCTGGGTTAACAAATGAAATAAGGAGAAATTTTTTTGAAAATCAACTCTCCCTTTCCACTCATCTTTGATCATGATATCATTTAAAAAGTCGATAGCCTTCTTATTTTTTAAATCTTTGATTCCTGGCCCTGATATTGTAAGAGTGGTTTTATTAGCTCCATAATCTGAATTACCATCATACTTTTTAATCTCTCTGAATAGAGTATATTTCGCTTTTTCATCTCCAAATTCTATTGTAACTTTAGCTGGCTGTTCAAAAGGCTGATAAGTAATAAATGGTCTTTTTTTATCTTCATTTGGATCCTTATATCTAAATAATTCACCGGTAAAACCCCACTCAATAGCATCATAAAACGAAGTTTTACCAAATCCATTAAAACCTGATAATAATACAAAATCAGAACCTGAATCTAAGGTAAAAGTTTGTGGATCACGAAAACCTCTAAAATGATCTATAGTAACACTAAAAATTTTGATATTACTCATCGTCCTCACCTCCAATATACTTGAAATAATCTATGATTTTTTCTGGATTATTATCAAAATTTCTTAACAAATCATTGGTGAAAAATTTCTCAGGTAATTTATTTTTCTCTCTTAATTGATTAAAAAACTCTTTTGCTGTTGATACAATTGGTAATTTATCAAGCTTATAAAAGTCATCAGTAAAAGGCAGTTTTAAATTTAATTCTTCCTTTAATCTTTCCTGTGAAAGAGCATTTATAATAAACTTCTTACAACAATACTTATTTCTTTCTATTCTTGCGATATCTTCAGCACTAATCTTACTTTTACTGATAAGTAAAAAATACATGTCCCACCTTATATCTTTGCCTGCAAACTTTTTATTTTGCAAATAAAGAGCTATATCTCTATTCTCGAATATCTTCCAATTATCAATTAAATCAGCTTTATTTTCGAAAACCTTACATATAAATAAATACTTCTTTTCATCTACATCTATGTAATAATGATCAACATATTTTAGATTCTCATCTGCTACTTTCTTAAATCCCTGAATACCAAAAAAATCATCTAACCAGCTATAAATCTCCATTTTATCCATAGTACTACCCTCCTAAAATTCTCTTAAGTCCATTTATCAAATCTTTATATTGTCTCTTCGTTTTATATCTAAAACACTTCTGACAGTGGTAATTAAAATCATATTTTTCTTTAAAATTAGTAAACTCTTCTTCTTCCTCTGGATAAACCATCGATATCTCTTCTAAAACATATTGTAAATCAACCTTTGCTCCATTACCATCACATGCTTCTGCTGTACAATTGCCAACTATTACTCGATCAATTTTATCCAGATGTGTAACTTGAGATTCTTTTAATTCTCTTATAAAACTTACAATTACTACTTCATAATCATCAAATTCAATCATGTCATTAGAGTGAATATATGATATGTTTTTTTCATCTACTTTTAAACCCATTGCCTTTTCATAAGTAAATTCAATTTCAGGATGAATCATTGACATTAATACTAATTTAATTACAACTTCAGAAAGAAAATCTATAGAAAACTTGTTTAAAGTAGTTATATCCGCCGATTCACTTTGCTTAAAAGGTATTTTAATTGATAAAATAAAATTTACAAATTGTTTTTCATCCATATTTTTTAATCGTCCAATAATTTTATTAAGCCTAACACTAAATTGAGTTTCAATTGTTTTATCACGACACTTTATCCCTTTTAGCCTTTGCTCAACCTTTTCAATTATTTGATATAAGTTCTTTTCTATAAAGACATCCAATTTATCATGCAGTTTTTCAGTCGAATCCATGATTTTTTTTATATTCTCATTCGTCTCTTCCGTATTTGATTTAATCTCTTTAACATCTGTAGCAAGTTCATTTAGTAGACTGTGAATTGTTTCCTCAGAAAGATTTAGTGTTACTAAAATTCTTTCAAGTTCTTTCTTCATTGAAAATGAATCCTTGCCCAATCTCTCCACTTCATTTAACATAAATTTACTAAATAGCGCTGGATTTTGACTGATTTTATTTCTAACTTTATTACGTAGTTCTTCTATCAACTTTCTACAAATCCCTATCGTATCATCAGTAGTAATCCCTGGAAGGCAAAGATAGTCTTTAAGTATATTAGCAAGATTATTGATAAATTCTTCTTCGTCCATTTCCAAAATATCTACATCTTGAAAATTTAAACCCTCTGCACTTAATGCTTTAAGAAATTCTTTCTCTATAAGCTCTGACCCACCTTCACATTTAGAGTCTAGATAAGATTTTTGAGATTCAATTGATTCATTTAAACTATTTATAAATATATCTTCAAATTTTTCTTTCCTTTCATTCAAGGTGTTATTAAATGTTGACCATAAAATCTTTCCTGCTTCAGAAACATTACCTTTTCCAAGTGCAAATACAAATTTAAAAGTATCCTCAACAAATCCAGCTAAACGAGTTTTTGTTAGGCTCATTATTTCTCACCTCAATTTTTAAACCTTTTTTTTCGCTCTTAGACAATTTCATATAATTTATTTTATCAAATAAAGCGTTGAAACGTCAAATTAATGAAATTATATTTAAATATTAATCATTTAATATTTAAATAAATATTCTTATTTTAAACTGGTTGGGTCGAAAGATGGCGCGGTA
>JAGMES010000259.1 GCA_023128035.1 Halanaerobiales bacterium
TGCCATTTGTTAGAAAGATAGATATTATGAAAGCCATTGGAATAATATCCAGTGGCTTTTTTTTATGTTTATATATATAGAACATTGCATTCTTGACAAAATCTACAAAATGAAATATACTTAAAGTATAGTTAACGAAACATTCTAAAATATAATTTCTAAATTTTCATTATAATGCAAAAAAGATCTAAATAAATAAAAAACAGTATATAAGTATATGAGGAGGAGAAAAATGAAAAATACTGTGCTGGGATTGGTCTTGTTAATTTGTCTATTGGCTAGTGGTATAGTGTATGGAGAAGAAGTAGCTAATACTCTTCGCATTGCAGCAACGAATAATATTGTTACACTAAATCCTATTTTGGTTAATGATGGTAGATCAAGTACAATAATATCATTACTTTTTAATGGGTTAGTCACACTTGATGAGAGTTTAAATTGGGTGCCTGATTTGGCTGAAAATTGGGAAATATCTTCTGATGGTAAGGAGATTACTTTTAATTTAAAGCATGATGTAAAGTTTCATGATGGTCATGAGTTTGATGCATTTGACGTAGAATTTACCATAAAAAAAATTATTGATCCTGAAGTTAACTCATCACGACATTCTAATTTTAAGATTTTAGAAAAGATGGAGATTATAGATTCACATACAATTAAATTTTTTCTAAAAGAACCTAAAGCAACATTTATAAGTTACTTAAGTGTTGGAATGCTTCCGAAACATATTTTGGAGGATGTAGAGGATTTAAATACGACTGAATTTAATCGTTCTCCAATAGGAACTGGACCTTATAAGTATGGAGAATGGAAAAAAGGTAATTTTTTTAGAGCTATGGCTTTTGATGGGTATTTCAAGGGTCGTCCTAAGATTGATAAAATAGAACAAATTGTAGTACCAGATTCTAATACATTGACAATGAAATTTTTTGCAGATGAATTGGACATGGTTGCAGTACCAGAGATGGAATACAAATTGTATTTAGAAAAGGCGGAAGAAAGTAATTTTGTATTATATACTTATGATAAACTTCAATATACATATATTGGTTTAAACTTAAAAAAAGATATCTTTAGGGATCAAAATGTGAGAGAGGCTTTAACTTATGCTTTAGATCGTGAGATGATGGTTGAAATTTGTTTGAATGGATTAGGAACTGTTGCAGGAAGTCATGGTCATCCTGAATCTTGGGCTTTTAATTCATCAATTCAACCACGGGATTATGATCCTGACAAAGCAAGAACTCTCCTTACAGAAGCAGGATGGATTGATCGTAATGGAGATGGTATCCGAGAAAAAGGCGATCTGGAATTGAGTTTTATAATAAACGGAAGCTCAGGAAATCAATCATTAAATACAGCAGCCCAAATCTTTCAACAAAATCTAGCTGAAGTAGGCGTAAAAGTGAAGATTGAACTTATGGAATTTAGTGTATTACTTAAGGAAAAAATCTTTCCTAGAAAGTTTGACTCAGTAATAATGGGTTGGGGTCTTAATGTTGAACCAAATCTTCATTATTATTGGCATTCTTCAGGAATTGATAAAGGTTTCAATATTGTCTCATACAATAATCCAGAAATGGACAAGTTATTAGAGCTGGGTCAAAATGAATTAGATCAAGATGTGCGCAAAGATATCTATTGGCAGGCTACTAAAATATTACATAATGAACAACCTTATATCTGGCTTTGGTATCCAAAAATTTCTATAGTGATTCAAAATCGTTTAAAGGGAACAAAATTTCAAATTGGTCTAAGTCAATTCTGGAATATTCATGAATGGTATTTTGAATGATATTTGAATAGCCCTGATTAGGGCTTTTTTTAGTAAGGGGGGAATAGTGGTGGGAAAACAGGTAGTATATCGTGTATTGCAAACCATACCTTTACTTTTGATAGTTTCTTTTTTCTCATTTATGATTATTCATATGACACCTGGAGGACCTGGGCTCTTATTAGAAAATCCTACTATTACATTGGAGGACACGTTGAGAATTTATAGCAATTTGGGATTAGATCAACCATTGATAATCCAATACTTCAATTGGGTTAAAAATATTTTTTCCGGTAATTTAGGTGTATCTTTCATTGACGGCGAGCCTGTACTTGATAAAATTTTATCTCGGGTTCCAGCCACATTATTATTGATGGGGACATCGTTTATTTTTGGATTAATTTTAGCTATTCCAATAGGAATTATTGCGGCTGTAAAAAAGAACTCATTATTTGATTACCTGATTCGTTTTTTTACTTTTTTAGGGATTGGGATTCCTGATTTTTGGTTAGCATTAATGTTATTATTGTTTTTTTCTAATTATTTGGGTTGGTTTCCAACAGGGGGGATTCGTTCGATTGGCAAAGAAGTAAAGGGCGTTTCCTATATTTTAGATCTATTATCACATCTTTTTTTGCCCATGATTATATTGACTATATCAAATATGGTTGGGAAGATAAGACATATGCGTTCGAGTATGTTAGAAGTAATTGATGCAGACTATATGAAAACTGCCAGGGCAAAAGGATTATCTAGCAAAGTAATTATGTATAAACATGGTTTACGTAATGCCATTTTGCCACTTGTAACAATTATGGGATTATCAATTCCATCCTTTCTGAGTGGGTCTGTGGTTGTAGAAAAAGTTTTTGCCTGGCCCGGGATGGGAAGAATGGCAGTTGAAGCTGTTTTTCAAAGAGATTATCCTGTAATTATGGGATTGAATTTGATTGGTGCGATTTTAATTATTTTCGGTAATCTTTTAGCAGACTTAGGTTATATATTAATAGATCCGCGGATTCGTTACGAATAGGAGGATATATATGAATAGAATTCGACGATTTAAAAATAAAGGAATGATAGTAGGAGTGATATTTTTAACCTTACTTTATTTTTTTGCAATATTTGCACCTTGGGTTGCTACTCACGATCCAGTTAAAATGGATTTCAAGTCAAGAGCAGTACCTCCAAATAAGAAACATTTATTTGGTACTGATCAATTAGGGCGAGATATTTTTTCAAGAGTTATATATGGAGGTCGAGTTTCTTTGACTGTAGGTTTGATAGCAGTAGGAATTTCTACAATAATTGGGGTAATCTATGGTTCAGTTTCTGGGTATATAGGCGGGAGAGTGGATAGCATTATGATGAGAATTGTAGATGGAATTCGTGCTTTTCCGACTATGTTCTTACTTTTGACAATCGTAGCCTTTTTGCCATCAAATATACTTAATATAATTTTAGTTCTTGGATTAACCTGTTGGACAGGAACAGCTCGAATAGTTAGGGGTCAATTCTTGTCATTAAAAGAGGAAGCCTTTATAGAGGCGGCTAGAGCAGTTGGAGTTTCTACATGGAGAATTATTTTTAGACATTTATTACCTAATTGTAGTGGGCAGATCACAGTTACTGCAACTATGGGAGTTGGAGGGGCTATTCTTACAGAATCTGCATTGAGTTTCCTTGGATTGGGTGTAAATCCACCGACTCCTAGTTGGGGAAATATGCTATTTGAATCTCAGTCACTTTATACCCTTACTCGAACTCCTTGGGTTACGATTTTTCCAGGAATATTTATTATGATTACTGTTATTAGTTTTCAATTTGTGGGTGATGGATTAAGAGAGATTTTTGATCCACGACTTAATTAATGCTTTAAAATATTAATATAAAAATACCTATATATAGATATAATAGCAATAGTTTTAGAAAAGATAAAAAACAACTACTAATTTTTTTAGCCATATTCTTGACATTAAAAAATAATTGTAATATAATTAAAGAGAATTATAAGCAGAAGCTTTGTGGAATACATTATTTAGGACAAGTAACTGTTAGCAAAATAAATAATAGTACTCATTAATTGTCGAACTCAGTAAAAGAGTAGGGCTTTAATATCGGCTTAATAGGTAAAAGTCTAAATGTACTCAATTTAGAATATTCAGCCGATTTATTTAAAGACTCCTTATGGGTTTTTTTTTATACTGATTTAGATAACATATGTTAGCTATTTAAAAGTGAGGGATGTAGATGAATAGTAGAGATAAAAAAGTTCACATTTCTACTGAAACAAAGAAAGAGTATATTGTACGTTTAGCAAAAGAGGATCCTTTTTTAAAGATTGAACAAATTGCAAACTTTGCTAAAACTACATCTCGTTATGTACGAACCATTCTTTCTGAAGCAAACCTTTCTTTGATGCATTTAAGAGAGGAATATGCACGTAAAATGGAAAAAAAATCCGAATCAAAAATTTTGTTTTCATTAAATGAATCGCTGGTTAATATACATATTCAAGATAAAGGAAATGGGCCAGCCTTTTCATATAGCGCTCCTAAAATTGAAATAGTTGACTCATATAAAGATGTTTACTGGAATTACGACAATGTTCTTCTTTATCGATATTTTCAGCATATTTATTATTATAAAAAGCCTATTGGGATTATCGAATTTATAACTAAAGTTAAATTAGATGTAGAGAAGTTAAATCAGGAAAATGGTGTATTTAATTTAATAGGTTTGAATAGCGACGAGGTACGGTTTGCAAGTCCGGAGATTGAAATTGGAAAATTAGCTGATCTCCTTAGTTATAAGGGACTTAATTTTGAACTTCAACCTGATGATCCGATTATTAAGATTAATGCTAAGATTACTGTAAAAGAGAGGATATTAGGAGAAGAAATATTTTATTTTCCAGGTGAATATGTTAAATTAATGATTCCTGGAATTTTTTCTCCGATTTTAGAGCATATAAAGTGAATTCGTCCAGCTAAAGCTGA